>JASHTT010000105.1 GCA_030040415.1 Streptosporangiaceae bacterium
TCCCGCTGACCAGCACGAACCACGGCATTATGACGGCCTGAGCGGCGCAGATCACGTTCGGTCCGGTCGGAACCGGGCGCGAGCGCAGCGCCGCGACCAGGCGGGCGAGCCCCGACACCGCGACCTGCTTGACCGGCCTGATCGGTGGCCGCCCGCCGGTGGTGAACACGATTTCCGGCGAGCACTCGACGGCGGCCACAGGCGTGAACCCGGCAGGGACAGTCCGCCGTGGCAGCGCTGCCGCTTTGCGCGCCGCCCGGCTGGTGCCGCCCGGGCAGGTCACCTGCCGCGCCTGGGCCAGCCCCGACTGCCCGGGCTGTCCGGCGAGCCCGGACTGCCCGGCGCGCCCGGCGCCTGGCTGGGCGGTGGCACAGTAGGCAAGTCCAGCCGCCATCAGGGCAGCCGCCGCCAACTGCACGGCTACCTTGACGAGCGGCGGCTTTGCCATGGAACACCTCAGTTCGCGCTGCTGCACCTTTGGACGCTCGCCGCATGGTGCAGGTTCCGCTTGCGCGTAGGGTAGCGTCTTGCTCCGAGCCGGATTGGGGGATATGCGTGGCACAGGGCCGGGAGAGGCTGCCGGGCCGGGTCCGCGTACTCCTCGTGTTCGTCTGCGCGCTCGTGCTGGTGGACACGGTATTCTTCACCGCGCTGACGCCGCTGCTGCCGCACTACTCTCACGTCGCGCATCTGTCGAAGGCCGGTGCCGGACTGCTGGTAGCCAGCTACCCGCTGGGCACCCTGATCGGCGCCCTGCCCGGTGGCCTGCTGGTCAGCCGCCTCGGCGACAGGCTGGTCGTGCTGTGCGGGCTGGCGTTGATGAGCGTGTCCACGCTCGTGTTCGGCTTCTCGTCGGCGCCTGCGCTGCTGGACGCATCCCGGTTCGTGCAGGGCCTGGCCGGGTCGTGTACCTGGGCGGGGGCACTGGCCTGGCTGGCGACCACGGCACCCGCTGCCCGTCGCGGCGAGATGCTGGGCAGCGCGATGGCGGCGGCCGTCGGCGGGGCGCTGCTTGGCCCCGTGGTCGGCGCGGTGGCTAGCAAGGTCGGCACCGGGCCGGCGTTCTCCGCTGCGGCAGTTCTCGGGGTCGTCCTCATGATCACCGCGTTCGCCGTGCCGAACCCGCAGCGGGCAGAGGGTCAGCGCCTGCGGGACGCCTGGCCGGCGCTGCGAGATGTGCAGGTCGGTTCCGGCATGTGGCTGACGTTCCTCGCCGGGTGTGCCTTCGGCGTCATCGACGTACTGGCGCCGCTGCGACTTGCCCGGCTCGGCGTCGGGGCGACGCTGATCGGCGCCACCTTCCTGGCATCGGCAGCCATCGAGGCCAGCCTGGCGCCGGTGACCGGCCGGCTGTCGGACCGCCGGGGCCCGCTCGTGCCGGTCCGGATCTGCCTCCTGGTGTCGGTCGCGATCAGCCTGCTGGCGCCCGTGCTCGCCCCGGCCGCCGTCCTCATCCTCGCCCTGATCCTCGGCATGCCCAGCTACGGCGCGCTGTTCACGCCGGCCATGACGCTGCTGAGTGGCGGAGCTGACCGGCTGCGCCTAGATCAGGGACTGGCGTTCGGCCTTGGCAACCTGGCCTGGGCCAGCGGTCAGGGGCTGGCAGCCGCTGCCGGAGGTGCCATCGCCGAGGCGACAACCGACTTTGTCCCGTACGCGTTGCTGGCCGCGGGCTGCCTGGCCACGCTGCTGGCGACGCAGCCGGCCAGCCGCCGGGCGATCGCCGGCCTGCTCGCCCGCGACCGGGCGCCCGCAGACGCCGGGGTGCTGCAGGACGGGCCCTAGTGGCCTGTCAGAGGAGCTGCACGCCGCCCGGAACGCGTTCGCTCTGAGCACCGCGCTGGCAGGCCGACAGGCACGCCGCATGGGTTCCGCATGGCATGACCCCCGCCTCTAGCGCGGCCCCGGCGCGTGTGCTAGCACGGATTCGTTGGTACCGATACGGCGTAGATCCCGTGGTCAGGGGGTGGCGCACGTGGATAGCTCGCCAGTCCGCGCGGGCTGGCTTCGCCGCGACAGGCTCGCCGTTGCCGTTGGCCTGCTTGCTCCGCTCGCGCTGACCGCTGTGCTGGTGCCGGTACGGACCAGCTTCGCCAACACCGATGCGGCCCTGGCGCTGCTGCTGCTCGTGGTTGCGGTAGCCGCGATCGGTAACCGGCTGGCTGGCTACGTCGCGTCGCTGTCGGCTGCGGTGTGGTACGACTTCTTCCTCACCAAGCCCTACGAGCGGTTTAGCATCGCCCGGGCTCCCGACGTGGAGACCACGGTGCTGCTGCTTGTCATCGGCGTGGCGGTCACCGAGATAGCGGTGTGGGGGTGGCGCCAGCACGCCGCGGCTGGCCGGCGAGCCGGTTACCTCGACGGCATCAACGACGCTGCCAGGGCCGTCGCTTCGGGTGACTCGCCGACGGTCCTGATTGATCGGGTATCCGCCTCGCTCACCCGGCTGCTCTCGCTGCGGTCGTGCCAGTTCCAGTACGGCGTGGCCGGCCTCGGCAAGCCGGCCAGGTTGCAGCCCGACGGAGAGGTACTCGTGCGCGGCATGCCATGGGACGTAGACGCGGGCGGACTGCCGGACGACCCTGGCACCGAAATGCTCGTCGAGAGCGGGGGCAGGCTGCTGGGCAGGTTCCTGATGGTGCCCGAGCCGGGTTCCCGGCCGAGCCGGGAGCAGCTTCTGGTCGCCGTGGCGTTCGCCGACCAGGTCGGCGCGGCGCTCGCTGCTAGCCACCCGGTAGGCCAGTAAGCCGCCGGCGGCCGGTACGTGAGCCGGAAGGCCCCTGCGCACCGGCCGCTCAGCGTCGCTGGTCGGCGTCGCTGGTCACCTTCGGTGGTGATGCCGCGACAAGCTATTGCCCCCGCCTCGGAGTCTTGCTCAGGTGTATGTCGAGCGAGTACTTCAGGATGCCGTCGCCGACCCCGCCGGTGATGACCTCGAATCCGGCGTCCAGCGAGGATGCCCACCACGTGTGGTTCATCAGGCCCAGTTGTTCCGCGTAGTGGATGAACGGCAGGATGTTCAGCTGGGTCACGCTGGGGTGGCGGTGCCTGCCGCGCCAGCGGAACTGGATGTAGTTCCACTGGACCTTCGGGTCGTTTGGCAGGCTCGCGCGCCATGTCTCGATGCACCATTGCCAGTGATCGATGTGCGGCATCGGCTTGCAGCCGTGTTTCGGCACGTCACGCCAGGCGAGCCAGATCATCAGCTCGGCCCCGTTCGGGTGATACCTCGACCGGTAGGGATTCTTTTTGGTGAACCAGAAGTCGGTAGCGTCGTCTCCGATACCGTGCCAGAACCGCGTATAAAGCGTCATCGACAAATGGGTGAGATGGTCTATTTGCAGCGGTACCGGCGAGCTCCTCGAGCAGTTGCCGTACTGGCAGCCGGCGAACAGGTTCGGGTAAGCGTTCCAGGCAAACTGCGGTGTCGTACTGCTCTCGATCCTGAAGTTCGCCTGGTCCCCGACGTTCGAAACGCACTCGTGGTCTGAGAGTTCTAGCACGTCGTTGTACAGGATGTACTGGCCGCGCCCCGTCCACTTCCACGCGTCGACCTGGCAGATCCTGGTCCGCGGATGGAGGCGACTCGAAGACGTGGCAGGGGACGATGAAGCAGAGGCAGCTGAACTAGCGACCGAGATACCGGCAACGGTCAGGGCCAGAACGATGGCCGCGACGGCGCGGGCTGGCACTCTCATATGGCTCCTGTTGACAGCGTCGATGTTTAGGTGTTTTTGCGCAGCGTGCACCGCAAAGCGGGTGGGTGCTGCCGCCTAACAACAACGAGCGAAGCGGAGGAGGCCGGCTCCCGGCCGGTACTAGTCGACTCGTTTCGGCGGCACGACAACGTACCGAACGGAATGTTAAGACAGCACGGGCGCGCTTAGTAAGAGAGTTAGGGAAAAGTCCCCTGTTCTACTTCTGCAAGCAAACTGTTAGTCTCTGCTCCTGGCAAATTTTGTATGTGTTTGGTCTGATAAAGCGGGAGGCGAGCCGCCACGGCGGCCGCGCGAGGTCTGGGTGGCGTGCCGCCTGCTGGTCGGCAGTGCCGCCGGAGAGGCGAGGATGGGCCGGCTCGACGGGAAGGTAGCGCTGATCACCGGCGGCGCGCGGGGGATGGGCAAGTCGCACGCACGCAGCTTCGTGGCCGAGGGCGCGAGGGTCGTGATTGGCGATCTGCTCGACGACAAGGGCGAGGCGCTGGCCGCCGAACTAGGCGAGAAGAACTGCCGGTACGTGCACCACGACGTGACCAGCGAGCAGGAGTGGTCGGTGGCGGTCACCGCCGCGACCGACGCTTTCGGCAAGCTGGACGTGCTGGTGAACAACGCGGGCATCTTGCGACGGGCCAGCATCGCCAAGATGACCCTGGCCGAGTTCCGCCAGGTGATCGACGTCAACCTGGTCGGCGAGTGGCTCGGCATCAAGAGCGTCATCGAGCCCATGACGGCGGCCGGGGGCGGATCGATCGTGAACGTCTCGTCGGTCGAGGGGTTCACCGGCGCGGCAGGCCTGTCCGCTTACAGCGCGAGCAAGTTCGGGGTACGCGGCATCACCCGATCGGCCGCGCAGGAACTAGGCAGGCGCGGGATCCGGGTCAACTCGATCCACCCTGGCGGCGTGATCACGACGATGACGATGACAGCGTTCGAGACGTTCACCGACGTCGACGACGGCGCCGGCTTCATGGCCAGGATGCCGATCCCGCGGTTCGCTAAGTCGGCTGAGATCTCGCCGCTCGTGGTATTCCTCGCCTCCGACGAGTCGTCCTACTGCACCGGCAGCGAATTCGTCGTCGACGGTGGCATGCTGTCCGGGCCGGGTTACTGACTAACGGGAGCAAGATGACCGACCTGCCATCGCTTGACGGCCGCGCCGCGATTGTCACCGGCGCGGGGAACGGGCTCGGCCGGGCCGAGGCGCTCGCACTGGCGCAGGCCGGGGCCAGCGTTGTCCTGAATGACCTGCAGGCCGAAGCCGTCGACAGGACGGCGGCCGAGATCAGGGCGGCTGGCGGCAACGCCGTGGTGCGCGCCGGCGACATCGGCGAGTCGGCCACTGCGCAGGCGATGCTGAGCAGCGTGCTCGCTGAGTACGGGCGGCTGGACATCGTCGTCAACAACGCGGGCGTGCTCCGCGACCGGATGGTCTTCTCGATGTCCGACGAGGAGTGGGACCTCGTGCTGCGCACGCATTTGCGCGGGCACTTCCTGACCACCCGGCTCGCTACCGCCTACTGGCGGGACAAGAGCAAGCAGTCCGGCGCTCCGGTCTACGCCCGGATCGTGAACACGTCGTCGGAGGCGTTCCTGCTCGGCTCGCCAGGTCAGCCGAACTACTCGGCGGCCAAGGCCGGCATCACGGCGCTGACCGTGGTGACCGCGCGCAGTTGCGCCAGGTACGGAGTCCGGGCCAACGCGATCTGCCCGCGGGCGCGTACCGCGATGACAGCTGATCTGATGGGCGCCGCACCGGACGCGGGCCCGGACCCGCTGGCGCCAGAACACGTCGCTCCGCTGGTTACCTACCTGGCCAGTGCCGCGGCTGACGACATCAACGGCGAGGTGTTTGTGGTCCACGGCGGGGTGATTGCGGTGCTCGCACCGCCCTCGATCCGCGAGTCGTTCCTGGCTAAAGAGCATGGTTCAGCCGACGGAATGTGGACGCTGGAAGCGGTAGCCGAGGCGCTCGGTGGGTTTGCGACGGGTCCGTCCGGCGCGGGGTTCGCGTGCGAGGAAACGCTGGCACTCGCGGACGAGACGATCGGCTTTACCGCCGCCGGCGGGCACTGACCGCGGCGTAGCCGGGAACGAACGGTGGGCCCGATTCCCACGGAACCGGGCCCACCGTCCTCCCGCAAGGGCGGGGCCTGCGGGCTCGGGGACTATGCGCTGCGTGTCAGGCCGACGCCGACGGGCTCGCGGACGGGCTCGGGCTGGGGCTCGGGCTCGGGTGCGGGAACGGCCCGTGGTGGTGCCGGCGGTGATGGTGCCTGAAGTGCCGGTGCGGGTACGGCGACCCACTCGGGTGCGGGTACGGCGACCCGGACGGGTGCGGGTACGGCGAATGCGACGGGCGTGGGGACGGTGAGCCCGTCGGGTGCGGGAACGGCGGGCAGCTTGGGCTCGGCGACGGCGACGGGCTTGCGCTCGCCGACGTTGTCGGGCTCGGGCTGGGGCTCGCCGACGGGCTGCCCGACGGCGACGGGTGCGGGTACGGGTGGTGCGCGAAGCAACCGCGGAAGTGATGGTGACGGCGGTGACGAGTCCCGTTGGTCGTCGTGCCGCCGCCCGCGCCGAGGTTGGCGGCGTTGTGGACGGCCGGCGCTCCGATGAACTCGTGAGCCACTCTCTGGGCGGATGACGGCAGGGCCCCGGCGTAGGCGGCCCCCGCCACGCCGGCGATGCCGATGGCGGCGGCGATGCCGATAGCCGCGGCTTTAGCGGATAGGAGCGGGGTGAGCACAGATGGCCTCCGACGGCGTGTTGGCTGGGCAGGTTCCGACACACCGACGCGATCACGAAAATCGGCCATGACCGCGGCCTCGCCGGCCAGTTCGTCGCCCGAGGGCCTTGCCCGTAGGGCGGCGAGCACGTCCGCGGCTGGCCGCAGCGACGCGCTCAGGTCCTCGGGGACGGCGGTGCCCGAGAGCATCGCTGCCAGGGCCGCGTCCTGATCGGATGCGTCCCGGCGCCCTGGCCATGGGAGGTTCGGCATGTCACTGTCCGGAACGCGAGAGCCGGTCATAGCGTTACACCCGCCTCGGCGGCGATCTGAGCCAGCCGTCGCAGGCCGCGGTGCGCGGCCACTCGCACCGCCCCCGGACTGCGGCCGACGAGCTGCGCGACCGCCTCCGTTTCCAGCCCGGCAACCACGCGGAGCAGGATCACCTCCGCCTGAAGCGGCGGCAGCGCGGCCACCATCGCCAGCGCCGACCGCGTGCTGAAGTGCTCGATCGCCTCGTCAGCGGCGTCGGGCACGACAGCCAGCCGGACCAGCGGTATCTCGCTCAGCTGGACTGGATGCCCTTTGAATCGGCGCCGCTCGTCGATGACTAGGTGCCGGCAGATCGTGAACACCCACGCCCGCCACGCCTGCTCGTCGCCGCGGAACCCCTTCAGCCCGCGCAACACCCGCAGCCAGGTCTCCGCGGCGACGTCCTCGGCGACGTCGGCTGCGATCACTCGCAGATAGCGCACAAGGGCGGGGTTCGTGTCGCGCCACAACCGGGCGAACGCTGGCTCGGTACCGGCTTGCGCGGCGGCCAGTTCCTCGGCGAAGCCCTCGCCAATCACACAGCAGAGTATTGTGGCTCAGCTCGGCCGTCCGGAGCAGAATTCACCTTTTGCCCCGCCAGCAGTTCGCCGTCTCCTAGAATCCGCGCCGCGCCCTCACATCATTTCGTCGGTAAACGGCAGCAGCACGGTCTTGACCTCGGTGTACGACTCGACAGCGGTGCGGCCCCCCTCGCGACCGAGCCCGGACTGGCGGAACCC
>JASHTT010000106.1 GCA_030040415.1 Streptosporangiaceae bacterium
GGCTCGTGCTCAGCGCCGCTCGCCTCGCCGGTCTCGGCCGGCTCGCCGGACGACCCGCCGAACTTGTCGAAGAACCTGAGCAGTTCCACCGGAATCGGCATCACCAGGGTGCTGTTCCGCTCGGCCGCGACCTCGACGACCGTCTGCAGCAACCGCAGCTGGAGCGCTGCCGGATCGCGCGCCATGACGTTGGCCGCCGCTGCCAGCCGCTTCGATGCCTGGAACTCGCCGTCGGCAGTGATGATCCGGGCGCGCCGTTCCCGCTCGGCCTCGGCCTGGCGGGACATCGAGCGCTTCATGCCTTCAGGCAGGGAAACGTCCTTGATCTCGACGCTCTCCACCTTGACGCCCCATGGGATCTCGGTGCCCTCGTCGATGATCTCGCAGAGCCGCCTGTTGACCATGTCGCGCTCGGCGAGCAGCTCGTCCATCTCAGACTGCCCGATGATCGACCGGAGCGATGTCTGCGCCCGCTGCGATATCGCGTCGCGGTAGTTGAACACGTTGATCGAGGCCTTGATCGGGTCCACCACGCGGAAATAAACGACCGCGTCCACCCGCACGCTCACGTTGTCCCTGGTGATGCCTTCCTGCGCGGGCACCGCCATCGCGATGATCTGCTTGTTAACCTTCAGCATCCGGTCGCCGAACGGACGCAGCACCGTCAACCCGGGGCCCCGTACTCCAGGCAGCACCTTGCCGAACCGGAAGACGATTCCGTCCTCGTACTGCTGCACAACCCTGAAAGGCCATCCCACGGCAAACACCTCTTCTCGCTCGCCGTCCCGGCGAAGCGGATCTCTACCGACCAGCCTAGTGACTTTCCGCTGCCGACCAAGGGCACGATCTGGCCGCAGTTCGGTGGCCACGCAACAGGCCCGGTCACACCCGCCGCGCCGCACGGGCCGGCTGCACGATCCGCTGCCCAGGCGCGGATAGCCTCCATTCGTGGCTACGCGTGACACCGACTGGGATGGGGTGCGATTGCACGTCGTCACCGGCAAGGGTGGCACCGGCAAGACCACGGTGGCCGGGGCCCTCGCGCTCGCGCTGGCGACCGCAGGCAAGAAGGTCCTGCTCATGGAGGTCGAGGGCCGCCAGGGTATCGCCCAGCTCTTCGACGTCCCGCCGCTGCCGTACGAGGAGCGGCGGGTCGCCGTCGGCCCCGGCGGCACCGATGGGGCGGGCGGCGACGTCTTCGCCCTGGTGGCTGACCCCGAGTCGGCCCTTCTTGAGTACCTGGAGATGTTTTACGGCATGCGGCACGCCGGTACCGCACTGACCAGGCTCGGCGTCATCGACTTCGCGACGACGATCGCCCCCGGGCTGCGTGACGTGCTGCTCACCGGGAAGGCCGCGGAGGCTGTCCGGCGCAAGGACCGCAGCCGGGGCAGGGTCTACGACGCCGTGGTCATGGACGCCCCGCCCACCGGCCGCATCGGCAGGTTCCTTAACGTCAGCGCCGAGGTATCCGACCTGGCAAGGGTCGGGCCGATCCGCGGCCACGCCGACACCGTGCAGAGCGTCATCCGGTCCCCGCAGACCGTCGTGCACTTCGTCACCGTGCTGGAGGAAATGCCGGTGCAGGAGACCCTGGACGGCATCGCCGAGCTGAAGACCCTGGACGGTATCCGAGCAGGCGGCATCATGATCAACATGGCCAGGCCGCTTGAGTTGTCGCCCGACCAGCTGCGGAAGGCGGCGGCAGGCAGGCTGGATCAGCATCAACTTGCGCTCGGGCTCAAGGCGGCCGGCCTGGACGACGGCGAGAACCTCGCCGTCGCGCTCGCCGTCGAATTGTCGCAGCAGGCCAAGACCGCGATCGCCCAGCGCGAGCTGCAGGACCGGCTGGCGGCGGCCGGCCAGCCCTGCTACGAGCTGCCCTGGATCAACGGCAGCATCGGCCTGGGCGGCCTGTACCGGCTGGCGGCCGCCCTTCGCCAGCAGCGGGCGGCCTGATGACCGGCCAGGCAGCGCCGCACCTCGACGTGGACAGGCTGATCGACGACAGGCGGACGCGGATCATCGTCTGCTGCGGCTCGGGCGGCGTCGGCAAGACCACCACCGCGGCGGCCATCGGCCTGCGCGCTGCCGAGCACGGCAGGCGGGTCGTGGTGCTGACCGTCGACCCGGCCCGCCGGCTCGCCCAGTCAATGGGCCTGACCTCGCTGGACAACACCCCGAGGCTGGTCCACGGGCTCGCGCCCGGCACTGGCCACGCCGATGGGGGGAACGGGACAGCCGGTGGTGGCAGCCTGCACGCCATGATGCTCGACATGAAGCGGACGTTCGACGAGATAGTCGAGGCGCACGCCGACCCAGATCGAGCCGCCCAGATCCTCGCCAACCCGTTCTACCAGTCGCTCTCGTCAAGCTTCGCCGGCACGCAGGAGTACATGGCGATGGAGAAGCTCGGCCAGCTGCGGCGCGCCGAGGAGTGGGACCTCATCGTCGTCGACACGCCGCCGAGCCGGTCGGCGCTCGACTTCCTCGACGCCCCGCAGCGGCTCGCCCGGTTCCTCGACGGGCGGCTGATCCGGCTGCTGACAGCGCCGGCCAAGGTCGGCGGCCGCGCCTACCTGAAAATGCTCAACGCGGGATTCGGCATGGTGACCGGCGTGCTGACCAAGATCCTCGGGACTCAGATGCTGAAGGACGTCCAGACATTCGTGTCCGCGCTGGACACGATGTTCGGGGGGTTCCGGGAACGAGCCGAGTACACCTATCAGCTGCTGCGCACCCCGGGCACGTCGTTCCTGGTGATAGCGGCGCCGGAAGCCGACGCGCTGCGCGAGGCTTCCTACTTCGTTGAACGCCTTGGCCAGGAGCGCATGCCGCTGGCCGGCCTGATCTTGAACAAGGTCCAGCAGCTGCCCGCCGCACACCTGTCCGCGGCACGAAGCCTGGCGGCGGCGGAGGTTCTGCAGAGCGCCGCGAGCACGGCGGCCAAGGACCGGCCTGACGCTGCGGCTACCTCGCTGGCGATGGTGGCGCTGCGATCGCACGCGGACCACATGGAGCAGGCCTCGGTGCAGCGGCGGCTCGCCGAGGCGTTCTCGGCGGCTCATCCGCTGGTCCCGGTGGCAGAGGTGCCGGCGCAACCTGAGGACGTGCACGACCTCGACGGGCTGCGGGCCATCGGCCAGGCCTTCGGGCCCGGCTGAGCGGTGTCGCGCTAGCTGGCGACCAGTTCGTCGCCGGTGCGCTCGTAGTGGTTCCTGGCGTTCTCCAGCAGCTCACGCCAGGAAGTGACATCGGGCCGCCGGCGCAGCAGCGCCCGGCGCTCACGCTCTGTCATGCCGCCCCAGACTCCGAACTCGATCCGGTTGTCCAGGGCATCGGCGAGGCACTCAGTCCGCACCGCACAGCCACGGCAGATCAGCTTGGCCCGGTTCTGCGCCGCGCCCTGGACGAAAAGCTCGTCCGGGTCAGTTCCCTTGCACGCGGCACGTGCAGTCCAGTCCGTGATCCACATGTAGGCCCAGCTCCTCTGATCGTCACGCCCGCAGGGGGTGATCACGCCGTGGTGGCGCTGCGTTGCGGTCCGGAGCCGTCTCGGGGTTGATCGACTCCGACGAGTGATGGTCGCGGAAGAGTAACTTACGGAACTCGGGCGCGTCACGCTAGACCCCGGCAGGCCCATTTCCTGAATAGCCCTGTTGAGCTATACCGGATGCAGGTGACTTGCAGCTACACTTCCGCCACTCACCGCGTCCCGCCTTGGCCGCACGGCCATGCCGCGCCTGGTGACCTGGCCGGGTGCGGGCTGGCCTTGCGGATAGTGACGGATACCACGTTTTAAGGCTCGCCGGGGCTAATGGCTCCGGATCGGCTCTGACGTGGGTGTTAGCTGCCGATGCAGCGTAACCTGATCGGGTGCGGAATACCTGGCGCCGCGCCGGCGCGAAGTTCGGTGTCACGGGACGCCTGATTGTCATGACGGTTGTGGCCGGCCTGCTCGCCGCCGCTGTCCTGCTGCCACTCGCGAGCATCGCCGGCATCACCGCGCGCGACGTCGCCAACACGTTCTACGACCTGCCCGTAGGCCAGCTCGGCACCGCACCTGCCCGCTCGGTGATCTACGACTCCGAGGGCAATCCGATCACGTACTTCTACCCGAACGACGTCTATCGCGTGCCCGTGACCTACCAGCAGATTTCCCCGGTCATGCGGCAGGCGATCGTCGCCATCGAGGACAACACGTTCTACGCCCAGGGTGCGCTTGACCCGCGCGGCACGATGCGCGCGCTGTTCAGCGACTCCGGCGGCGGCTCCTTGCAGGGCGCGTCAACGCTGGCGCAGCAGTACGTCAAGAACGTGCGCGTGCTGCAGGCCCGGACCCCCTCGCAGCAGGTGGCCGCGGCCAGCCAGACCCTGCAGCGCAAGCTCGAGGACCTGCGGGTCGCCGCGACGGTCGAGCACGAGATGACGCCGGACCAGTTGCTCGCGGCCTACCTCAACGTGGCGTTCTTCAGCCAGCACGCCTGGGGCATCCAGGTGGCCGCGGAGGTCTACTTCTCCAAGCCCGCAGCCAAGCTCACGCTGCCCGAGTCGGCGATGCTCGCCGGTCTGGTGCAGGACCCGACCGAGTACAACCCCGTGCTGCACCCGGGCTACTCGATCACGAGGCGGAACGTCGTGCTGGCCCGGATGGCCCAACTGCACTACATCTCGCAGCAGGCCGCGGCGGCCGCCGAGAAGCTGCCGCTCGGGCTGCACCTTTCGGCCGCGCCGCTGCAGACCGGCTGCGCTAGCCCGCAGGCCACGCAGTCTGCGTTCTTCTGCGACTACGTGCAGAACTTCCTTGAGCGCAACTACCCGGCCGTCTGGAGCGACATCAACACCACGGGCGGGCTGGCCATCTACACGACGCTGAACATGGCGGACCAGCGAGCTGCCAACTACGCCGTCAACTACGTTGAGCCAGCCAACGACGCTAACTTCAACCCCGGGCACAATGCCGACACCGAGGTGCTGCTCCAGCCAGGTACCGGCGCCGTGCGGGCGATCGCAGTCGACAGGACCTTCGGCAGCGGACGGGGCGAAGACGACATCGATTACGCGGTCAATACGGAGTACGGCGGTGGCGACGGCGTGCAGACCGGGTCGTCATCAAAGATCTTCACGCTGATCACCGCGCTCGACGAGGGCTATCAGTTCGGCCACGAGATCAAGATCGTCGCCCCGTCCTACGTCGGGCCGTACTACGACTGCGAGGGCGGCTGGGTCGCCCCGGCCCTCTTCCACAACGCGGAGGGGCCGTCAAACGGCACCGAGATCTGGCAGCTGAACCAGGCGACTGTCGACTCGATCAACCTGTACTTCGCCAACCTCGAGAAGCAGGTCGGCCTCTGCAACGTCGTCAGGACCGCCGTGCGGATGGGCATGACGCGGGCCGACGGCACCTCGCTGCTGAAGTGGGACAGGCACGGCGTAGACGCCGGGCCGCCGGCCGACCAGGTGCCAAGCTTCACGCTCGGCGCGATCAACGTGTCGCCGATGAGCATGGCGGCTGCCTACGCCTCGGTGGACGCCGAAGGCATGTACTGCAGCCCGCAGCCGATCGTCAAGATCGTCGACCAGACGACCGGCAAGACGGTGCTCTCGCCCGGCCGCAACTGCCACCGGGACATGTCCAAGGGCGTTGCCGAGGCGGCCAACTACATCTTGCAGGGCGTGCTGTCCGTGCCCGGCGCCACCGCCTACGGCCGCGGCATCGGGCGGCCGGCCGCGGCGAAGACCGGCACGGCCAACAGCGGCTTCTACGCCGCGTTCGCCGGCTACACGCCCACGCTTGCCGGTTACGTATCGGTGTTCAACCCGGTATCACCGACCGGTGCAGGCGCGATGCTGGGCAGCAACTCGTGCTACCGGGAGCTTGGCGGTTACGAGGACTGCCCTGGCCAGATGTTCGGAGACAACGCTCCAGGCGCAACCTGGGAGCTGACCTTCGAGCGCGCGGACCTGGGCCCGCCGCTGGGATTCGCTTACCCGCCGCCATACTTCTTCGGGGAGGGCGATGGCCTCGGCGCGCCCAAGGTCATAGGTCCGAAGAAGGCACCCACGCATCACGGCGGTGGCGGCGGGGGCCACCACACCGGTCCGGGCGGCGGGGGCACCGGCGGAGGGCCGCCGACGGGCAAGGGACCCGGACACTGACGCGGGCTCGGCCCGCTCGACGACTTCCGCGCGCACTTCGCGCCCGGCCCGGCCGTCGTGGTTACCGCTAGCCCGATAGCTGCCCGCGGACCATCGCGGCCACCCGCTTTCCGTCGGCCCGGCCAGCCACCCTTGGCGTGAGCAGCTTCATGACCTGGCCCATGCCGCCCGGCCCGGTGGCCCCGGTCTCCGTGATGGCCTCCGCGATCATGGCGGCCAGTTCGGCATCATCAAGCTGGGCGGGCAAGTAAGCGTTCAGCACGTCTTCCTCGGCCCGCTCTGCCGCTGCTTGCTCGGCCCGCCCGGCCTCCGCGAACGCGGAGGCGGCCTCGCGCCGGCGCTTCGCCTCCCGGCCGAGGATCTTGACAACCTCGTCGTCGGCCAGCTCGCGAACGGCGGTCCCCGAAACCTCCTCGTTCCTAATCGAAGTGAGGACCATGCGCAGAGCCCGCGCGCTTATCTCGTCACGTGCCTTCATGGCGGTGACGAGGTCGGCCCGGATCTGCTCCTTGAGCGTTGTCATGATGCATATCCTGCCGCGCAACCGGCGGCGCTGCGGCACGGGCGCGGCTCAGCCAGCCGGCCGGGCATGGCACCATGAGTGCATGCGAGCGCGAACCCTGGTGAAAGCGGCAGCCCTGGCCGGTGCTGCCGGTCTTGGATACGCGAGCGTCGTCGAGCGGAACTGGTTCGCCCTGCGGCGCTACGAGGTCCCTGTGCTGCCAGCCGACGCTCAGCCGCTGCGCCTCCTGCACGTGTCGGACATCCACCTCACGCCCGGGCGACACCTGCTGATGTCCTGGCTGCGGACGCTCGACGCGCTGGAGCCGGACCTCGTCGTCAACACCGGGGACTCCATCGCGCACCGGCAGGCTGTCGGCCCACTGCTCACCGCGCTCGGCCCGCTGCTCAGCCGCCCCGGGGTGTTCGTCTTCGGGTCTAACGACCTGTTCTCGCCCCAACTGGCGAACCCGGCCAGGTACCTGTGGCGGACAAGTAAAGGTGAGCACAATCGGCACGTGCCCGACCTGCCGTGGACCGAGCTTCGCGACGGCATGGAAGGCGCGGGCTGGTTCGACGCCGACAACCGGCGCGGCCGCATCAAGGTCGGCGAACTGGACATCGAGGTTGCTGGCGTGCACGACTCGCACATCGGCCGCGACCGCTACGACAAGATCGCCGGGCCCGCCGATCCCAGCGCTGACCTCCGGCTCGCCGTGATGCACTCGCCCGAGCCGGCAGTGCTTGACCAGTTCGCCGCCGATGGCTTCGAACTGCTGCTGGCAGGCCACACGCACGGCGGCCAGGTCTGCCTGCCCGGTACCGGCGCCTTGGTGACCAACTGCGGCATCTCCCGTGAGCTGGCCAGTGGCCTGCACCCTTACCCCGGCGACCCGGCGGGGAAGGCCTGGCTGCACGTGTCGGCGGGTCTCGGTACCTCGCCGTATGCGCCGGTCCGGCTGTTCTGCAGGCCTGAGGCGACGCTGCTCACGCTGGTACCGCGCATCAGCTAGACTTCTCGGGCGGTCAGCGGGGTGTAGCGCAGCTTGGCAGCGCGCTTCGTTCGGGACGAAGAGGCCGCCGGTTCAAATCCGGCCACCCCGACCCAGGTCAGAGGGCTGTTTCTCGTCATGAGGAGCGGCCCTCCTGTACGTCGTGCGTCAGTCGACCCGTGCTCCCACGGCTGCGCCGTGCCCTAGGTGCTGTAGGTGATCGTGACGGCCTCCTTGGTGCTGGAGATCGTCGTGGCCTTGAACGTTCCGGTGGCTCCCTTGAACGCGCCGGTTCCCCCGGTCACCTTGCCGTCAGTGACCGCGCCGGTCTTGATACTGACGGTGAACGTGCCGTAGAGGAACCCGCCGCTGGCGTCCACGGTGAGGTTCCCGGCGGCGCTGCTCGCCGATATGACCGTCTCGTACAGCATGTCGAAGCCGACGGTCTTGCCCGCTGCGTTGACGTCAGTCCCCTGGCCGCCGAATGTGGTCGGGGTGAAGCTGACCTCGGCCTTCTTCACCCCGATGAACTTCAGCGTGTGTGTCGCGCCGCTCGCGCTGGCCACGGCGGGCAGTACCAGGGTCCCGGTGATGCCGAGGACGACAGCCGCGCCTGCTGCTGCCAGGGATGTTCGGAGTTTCATGATCGCTTCTCCTGCCTGCGGGGCATGCCGGTCGGGCTTGTGACCCGATGATGCGCCCCGCGGGCCGGGTAAGCCAGGCCCGTGCCCAGTTGCTGTGGTCACCCGCCTGGCTTCCTGGCGAAGGTCCCGGCAGCCTATCGCGCCTAGATCCCGGGAAGCCGCAACGGCAAGCAACACGAACCAGCAACGGGCCCCAGCACACGCCGCGGTATCGGTCGTAGAGGGTGACGCGTGCACATCTGCGTGGCCGCGCGCAGCCGCTGTTCGTGACCGTCGTCTTCACCTATTAAGGGCGGCAGCATGCTCGGTGTGCTACGGGAGAAGTGACAGGCCCGGGAGGTACCGGGACGGCTCAGGTGAGGATCCCGGCTGAGCGGCAGCCCGCAATTGCTGA
>JASHTT010000107.1 GCA_030040415.1 Streptosporangiaceae bacterium
GCGAGTGCCGCCCGCACCGCGGACAGATCGGCCATGGGCACCGGGCGATAGCTGACATTCCAGCCGGCCAGCACCTTGTCAAACAGCCGGTACGTGCCACCGTAGGCGTCGTCGGGGATAAGAACGTGGTCGCCGGGCCGGCACACGGCCCGGATCAGGCAGTCGGACGCGGCCATGCCGGACGCGAACGCCAGGCACCTCGCGCCCCCCTCCAGTGCGGTCAGGCACTCCTCGAGCGCCCCGCGAGTCGGATTGTCCGTGCGCGAGTACTCATAACCTTCGATCCACCGGGCAGCTTCGCTGAGCTGGCTGCCGCGCAGACCGCCGACTCCGTCCTGCTTGTAGGTGGAGACCTGGTAAATCGGCGGCACGACCGCGCCTGTCAGCGGGTCGGGCTGCTGGCCCGCGTGGATCGCGAGAGTCTCGAAGCCGTCATCGTGCCGCGCCTGCATGTGGCTGCGCGCCCCCTTGCGCTCTGCTCAGCGTTACGTCAGCTGCCGCCTGGCTCGCCAGACAGGAATCCCAGAACGTCCTGCCGGGTGATCACCCCGGCAGGCTTGCCGTCGATCAGCACAACCGCCGCGCCCGCCTGGGAGAGGGCGCGGGCAGCGGCGCTGACCGGCTCGCCCGATCCTACCGACGGCAGCGGCGGCGACATCAGCCCGGCCACCTCGTCATCGGGCGCTGCAGCGCCAGTGACGAGCGCTTCGAGCAGGTCGTGCTCGACTATCGAGCCCACCACCTCTGCCGCCATCACCGGCGGCTCGGCGCTCAGCACCGGCAGCTGCGACACGTCAAACTCGCGCAAGCTGGCGATCACGTTCCGCACCGTGTCGGTCGGATGCGCGTGCACGAACTGCGGCAGCCCGCCAGGCTTCCGCTCCAGCAGCTCACCGATCATCGGCTCGGCCGTCTCCGCCGCCAGGAACCCGTAATCGGCCATCCAATCGTCGTTGAAAATCTTCGCGAGATAACCACGACCTCCGTCGGGCAGCAGCACGACGATCATGGCGTCCGGCGCCGCCGTCATCGCCACCCGAAGCGCCGCCACGACCGCCATGCCGCAGGAGCCTCCGGTCAGCAGCGCCTCTTCGCGGGCAAGCCGGCGCGTCATCAGGAACGACTGGGCGTCGCTGACCGCGATGATCTGGTCGCAGATGCTCTTGTCGTAGGTGTCCGGCCAGATGTCCTCGCCGACGCCCTCGACTAGATAGGGGCGACCGGTTCCGCCCGAGTAGACCGAACCTTCAGGGTCGGCGCCGATCACCTGGACGCGACCGCCGGACACCTCCTTGAGGTACCGCCCAGCGCCCGAAATCGTGCCGCCGGTACCAATCCCGGCCACGAAGTGGGTGATCTTCCCGTCGGTCTGCGCCCAGATCTCCGGCCCGGTGGAGAGGTAATGCGAGTTCGGGTTCTCGGCATTCTTGTACTGGTTCGGCTTCCAGCCGCCGGGCGTCTGCGCGGCCAGCCGGTCAGACACCGAGTAGTACGAGTCCGGGTGGTCCGGGGACACCGTGGACGGGCAAACCACCACCTCGGCACCGTAGGCGCGGAGCACGCTGAGCTTGTCCTGGCTGACCTTGTCTGGGCAGACGAACAGGCAGCGGTAGCCCTTGTCCTGCGCAACGATGGCCAGCCCTACACCCGTGTTGCCCGAGGTCGGCTCCACGATGGTGCCTCCGGGCTTGAGTTCGCCTGATGCCTCGGCCGCCTCCACCATGCGCAGCGCGATCCTGTCCTTGACCGAGCCGCCCGGGTTGAAGTACTCGACCTTGGCCAGCACCAGCGGGCCGTTCCCGTCACCGGGCACACCGCGGGTGACCTTGCGCAGTCGGACAAGCGGCGTGTTCCCTACCAAATCGATCAGGGACTCGTGCACCTGCATCGCCTACACCGCCTCGTGTATCGCACCCGCCAAGCCCGGCGCGGGCCGGGACCGCCGACCAACCGGTGCTGCGTCATGCCGCCGCCCCGGACCCCGCAGTTGACGTTATCCCAGCGTAGAAGCTAGTTAGCCTGGTTCGCCGGCACTGGGGGCGGTCACCCCGCCGTCAGCCATGCCGGTCGTCGAGCGCTCTGGCCCACGTGGGAAGCTAATAACGGAAGCTGGCTGCGGATTCGATTGAAGCAATAGAGTCGGAATACTAGGTATCAGGTTAGGCGCAAGCCTCTGCGGGTCGCCTGCCCGGCGACTGCGCGAGTCGGTATAGCCTGAGTCGCCGCTGGGATTATGCCGGCACGATGCCCATGAGAGCGTGATGAGCACCTCTAACACGAAATCTGCGCAAATGTCGCATGCCGCATCGGCGGATACGGGGTCTACCGGCGGCAGCCGCGTGCTCGGCTGGTCAGCAGCGGCCGCCATCATTGTGTCGATCTTGATCATGATCGGGTCGTCGCTGCTGCGCAAGAACTGGATGCCGCCGCCGCTGACCATGCCGACCGTCGGCCCCCCGTGGGAAATGACCGAGCATTTCTCTAAGACCGTCATTATTGCCAGCCTGTGGGTCGCTGCGCTGCTGGCAACTTATGGAGTTATCGCGGGACTTGTGGCCGTGCGCCGTGGCGCGCCGGTACCGATCCGCACCATGGTGATCGCGGTCTTCATCGGCGTGATCGTGCTTACTGTGCTGCCCCCGGTGGGCTCGACCGACGCCCTGGACTACGCCGTCTACGGCCACATCGCGGCGCTCGGCCGCAGCCCGTATGTCTTCACTCCGTTCCAGTACCGGCACCTGCTCCACCTGAAGTTCTCGGTGCCGGTCGACTGGGAGCACGATCCGAGCGTGTACGGCCCGCTCGCAACCGGGGAGGAATGGCTGGCGGCGAAGCTGGGCGGCGCGTCGCTCGCCAGGACCGCGTTCTGGCTCAAGCTGATCAACACGATCGCCTTCGCCGCCGTGGCGTACGTCGCCGATCGCCTGTTCCGCGACGACCGCGTGGGCAGGCTGCGGGCACACCTGCTGTGGACCGTCAACCCGCTGATCGTTTGGAGCGTCATCGCAGCGGGCCACATCGACCTGCTCGCGGCTGCCGTCGGAATCGCTGGCCTGCTGATCGCAGACCGCTGGACCACCGGGCGGCCGTGGCTCCGCGGACTGCTGGCCGGCCTGTGCGTCGGCGCCGCTGCCGATATCAAGATCGACTACGCCCTGTTCGCCCTGGCGATCGTCTGGTCGCTCCGCCGCAGGCCGCGCGAACTGCTGATGGCGCTCCTCGGCATGGTGGTCGTCCTGGTTCCCTCCTACGCAGCCGTCGGCCTAGTCGCGATCAAGGCCCTGGCCAACCGTTCCACGATGGGCTTCGGCTACGGCTTCTACGGGTTCTTCTTCCATCGGCTCGGAGTCAGCCTGAACGACGCGGTGCCGGCGGCCACGGTCCTGATCATTCCGGTCATGGTGCTGGCACTGCTGCGCATCCCGGACGGCTACACCAAGCGCAGCGCCGTGCGGGCCGGCGTCGCGCTCAGCCTGGCCGCGTGGCTGGTCTGGCCGCACCAGTTCGCCTGGTACAGCGTGATGATCATCGTTGCGCTGATGTTCTACCCGGCCTCGAGGATCGACTGGCTGGCAGTGGCCTGGCTGGCAGTGGTCACGTTTGCCGACATCCCCGGCATCGGCGGCGGCCCGGACAAGCACCTGGTGGTCTGGCTGCGGCAGGTCCAGTATCAGAACCTGACCCACACCATGCCGCTGACGATGCTGATAGCGATAGTGTGCTTGATCGTCTGGTGCTTCAACGGCAGGTGGAACGTGTGGCACCCGCAGAGCCAGGTGGTATAGCCAAGCCGGACTCGCGCGCTCAGCCAAGGCTGAGTTACTGTCGAGTTAACTAGTCACACCGTCGCACAGGAGCCTTCATGCCTGAGGCCGTCGTCGTCGCCACCGCTCGTTCCCCGATCGGCAGGGCGTTCAAGGGATCGCTGACCACCATTCGCCCGGACGACCTGACGGTGCAGATGATTCGGGCAGCCCTCGATAAGGTGCCGCAGCTAGACCCGACGCAGATCAGTGACCTGATGCTCGGATGCGGCCTGCCGGGCGGTGAGCAGGGCTACAACATGGCCCGGGTGGTCGCGATCATGCTCGGCTACGATTACCTGCCCGGCACGACGATCACGAGGTACTGCTCATCCTCGCTGCAGACCACCAGGATGGCCTACCACGCCATCAAGGCCGGCGAGGGTGACGTCTACATCTCCGCCGGAGTCGAGTGCGTGAGCCGGTTCGGCAAGGGCAGCAGCGACGGAGCGCCTGACACCAGGAACCCGGTCTTCGCCGAGGCAGAGGAGCGGACGGCCAACGCGGCCAGTACAGTCGGCTCGAAGTGGCACGATCCGCGGGCGGACGGGCAGATACCCGACGTCTACATCGCCATGGGCCAGACGGCCGAGAACGTGGCCCAGGTGCGCGGCATCACCCGTGCCGAGCAGGACGAGTTCGGCGTCCGGTCGCAGAACCTGGCCGAGAAGGGGCTGGCCGACGGCTTCTGGCAGCGCGACATCACGCCGATTACCCTGCCGGACGGCTCCAGCGTGTCCGCAGACGACGGGCCGAGGCCAGGCACCACGCTGGAGAAGGTCGCCGCGCTGCAGCCGGTGTTCCGCCCGGACGGCACCGTGACGGCGGGCAACTGCTGCCCCCTGAACGACGGAGCCGCGGCGGTGATCGTGATGAGCGACCGGAAGGCCGCCGAGCTAGGCATCACCCCGCTCGCCAGGATCGTGTCTACGGGTCTCACCGCGCTCTCGCCGGAGATCATGGGACTCGGGCCCGTCGAGGCGTCCCGTCAAGCCCTGGACCGCGCCGGGATGACGATCGACGACGTCGACCTGGTCGAGATCAACGAGGCGTTCGCCGCCCAGGTGATCCCGTCGTATCGGGACCTGGGCATCGACATCGACAAGCTCAACGTCAACGGCGGTGCGATCGCGGTCGGCCACCCGTTCGGCATGACCGGAGCGCGGATCACCTCCACGCTGCTGAACAGCCTGCAGTTCCACGACAAAGCCATCGGGCTGGAGACTATGTGCGTCGGCGGCGGCCAGGGCATGGCGATGCTGTTCGAGCGCCTTAGCTGATCCGTCAGCGCGCACTTTCTCCTGATTAGTTCCGTTCACCAGAGCGCCCGGGTATCCCGGCACCGAGCGGTGCGGATCGGGCTGAGAGCGTCGGCAAGAACTGTCTCTGACCGCTTCACTGACCCAGTGACAGGCAGATGGCGCGCTTTGCCCGGAACGCGACGGCCGAGCAAACGCGGCATTAAGAATGCGCGCCAATCAGGGGTTGTCATACCCACGAC
>JASHTT010000108.1 GCA_030040415.1 Streptosporangiaceae bacterium
CTGGTGGAGAACGCGGCGAGCCCGCAGGAGGTAGTGGACGTCGCCGAGCGGATCGCCAGTGCCGTCGCGGCCGAGCCGTTCACCGTCGCCGGCCGGGACATCTCGCTCAGCGCCAGCGTCGGCGTGGCCTTTGCCGAGCACACCGCCGCATCCCGGGCCACGGCCGCTGCCGGAGTGGCGGATCGGCGCGGCGACGCTGCGCCAGACGCGGCGACGCCCGAACATCTGCTGCGCAATGCCGATCTCGCGATGTCGCGGGCCAAGGACGCCGGAGGCGGCCGGGTCGAGGTGTACGCCACGCACATGTACGCGGACGTGACTCGGCGTGTCGAGCTGGCCACCGACCTGCGGGCGGCTATCGCGCAGGGCGGCCTGGGCGTCGAGTACCAGCCCGTAATCGAGCTCGGCAGTTCGCGGGTTGTCGCGGTCGAGGGCCTGGTGCGCTGGTCGAGGCTGGGTGAGCGGGTCGCCGCTGCCGAGATCGTGGGCATCGCGGAGGACTCCGGGCTGATCATGCCGCTCGGCGACTGGGTACTCGGTGAGGCGTGCCGCCAGGCCGTGCGGTGGCACGACACGGGCTGGCAGGTCGGCGTGTGCATCAACCTCTCGCCTCGTCAGCTCGGCTCCCCGGGCCTCGCCGCATCGGTGCTGGCAACGTTGCAGGAGTGCGGCCTGCAGCCTCGGTGGCTCACCCTCGAGGTGCCGGAGCGGGTCCTGATCGAGTCCGGCGAGCCCGTAGTCGACGCGCTCGCGGAGTTGCGCAGGCTGGGCGTGCGGCTGGCGATCGACGACTTCGGAACGGGCTATGCCGCCATGACCTACCTGCGCGAGCTTGCCGTGGACAGCATCAAGATCGATCCGTCGTTCGTGGCCGGGCTCGGCGCGGACTCTGTGCTCGAGAAGCTGACAAGGACGATCGTCCAGGTCGGCCACGACCTGGGCATCGAGGTGGTGGCCGAGGGCATCGAGCGGCCCGAGCAGGCCGAACTTTTGCGCGCGATGGGATGCAGGCTCGGCCAGGGCTACCTGCTCGCGCCGCCGATGAGCGCCGACGCGATCAGGCAGCGGGCGCTGGCCGATGGTTCCGCCCCGGCCGGCACGTACGCCGCTGAGGCAGCCGCGGGTGAGCCAGGCACGGGTGAGCCAGGCAGCGGTGAGCCGGCCAGGGGTGACCCAGGCAGGGGTGACCCAGGCAGGGGTGAGCCCGGCGCGGGCGAAGTCGCCTGTGACGAGACCGCGGCGGCCCCGGCCGGCTAGTCCGCGCCCGTCGCCGGACGGCAGCGTGTGAAAAGCTGCACGAAGTCATCGCATCGCCCGGAGGGTCTGTGCCTGCACCCGTCGTTCTCGTCGCCGAAGAGCTGTCTCCGGCCGGAGTAGCGCTGCTCGAATCCAGCTTCGAGGTCCGCTTCACCGACGGAGCCGACCGGAGCAAGCTGCTGCCGGCCCTCGCGGACGCCGATGCCGTGATCGTCCGGAGCGCGACGCAGATCGACGCGGAGGCCATCGCGGTCGCCAGGCGGCTACGGGTGGTCGCCAGGGCCGGCGTCGGGCTGGACAACGTCGACGTGGACGCGGCCACAAAGGCCGGCGTCATGGTGGTGAACGCCCCGGCATCGAACATCGTCAGCGCCGCCGAGCACGCGGTGGCACTGCTGCTCGCGCTGGCCAGGAACATCCCGCAGGCGATGACCTCGCTCAAGGACGGCAAGTGGAAGCGCTCGGCTTACACCGGCGTCGAACTGCAGGACAAGGTCGTCGGCATACTCGGGCTCGGCCGGATAGGCGCCCTGGTGGCCGAGCGGCTGTCGTCGTTCGGCATGTCGGTGATCGCCTACGACCCGTACGTCCCGGCGGCCAGGTCGACGCAGCTCGGCGTCCGCCTGGTAGCCCTGGACGAACTGCTCGCCGAGGCCGACTTCATCAGCGTGCACTTGCCGAAGAACGCCGAGACCACCGGCCTGATCGGTGATCGCGAGCTGCACCTGGTCAAGCCCGCGGTGCGGATCGTCAACGCGGCGCGCGGCGGCATCGTGGACGAGGTCGCGCTGGCCAGCGCGCTCCGCGAGGGGCGCGTGGCTGGCGCTGCACTTGACGTGTACTCGACCGAGCCGTGCACCGACAGCCCGCTGTTTGCCTTCGACAATGTCGTCGTCACCCCGCACCTCGGCGCCAGCACCGTCGAGGCGCAGGAGAAGGCGGGCACGCAGGTCGCCAGGTCGGTCCGGCTGGCGCTGGCGGGGGAGTTCGTGCCGGACGCGGTCAACGTGCAGGGCGGCGTGGTAGCCGAGGAACTACGGCCGTGGCTGCCGCTGTGCGAGAAGCTCGGCCGCATCTTCGCGGCACTGGCAGGCGGCGGGACCGCGGCGGTGGCCGTCGAGGTGCGCGGCGAGATCGCCGAGTTCGATGTCAGCGTCTTGGCATTGGCCGCTATGAAGGGCCTGTTCAGCGACGTGACGGAGGAACCGGTCAGCTATGTCAACGCGCCGCTGGTCGCCAAGGAGCGCGGCGTGGAAGTGAGCCTGTGGGCAGACCTGGTAAGCGCCGACTGGCGCCACGTGCTCACTTTGCGCGGGACCGCGCCAGACGGTCGGCTCGTCTCCGTCGCCGGCACCCTGACGGGCCCGCGGCAGGCCGAGCGGATTGTCGAGGTGAACGGCTTGGACGCGGATATCGCGCCGACCGACCACATGATGTTCCTGGGTTACGCAGACCGCCCGGGTGTGGTGGGGGTCGTGGGCCAGATCCTCGGCGCCCGGCAGGTCAACATCGCCGGCATGCAGGTGTGCAGGCACGCTCAAGGCGGCGAGGCGCTGATCGTGCTGTCGGTGGACTCGGCGGTGCCCTCGGACGCGGCCAGCGAGATCGCCGCGGCGATCGGCGCGGACGTCGCCAGGGTCGTCGACCTAGATGGGGTATAGGCCCCGAGCCCCCAGCTAGACGGCGGTGGCCCCAGCCTGTGTGCCGTGGTGCCGTGGCTCGGGCTGGCTAGCTGCCAGTAAGGTAGCGTTCCGTGGCGGCTCGAAGCATCCGGCTCGCGGTGATCGGCGGCGACGGCATCGGACCAGAGGTCGTGGCCGAGGCGGTCAAGGTGCTGCGCTCTCTCGGCACCGTGGAGATCGAGGCAACCGACTACGACCTGGGCTCGCGGCGGTGGATCCGGACCGGCGAGGTACTGCCGGACTCGGTGCTGCACGAGATCTCCGGGCACGACGCGATCCTGCTTGGCGCCGTCGGCGACCCCGGTGTGCCGAGCGCCGTGCTCGAGCGCGGGCTGTTGCTCCGGCTGCGGTTCGAGTTCGACCAGTACGTCAACCTGCGGCCGGTGCGCTTGTACCCAGGTGTCGCCTCACCGGTCGCCGGCGTGCGGCCCGAGTCCATCGACATGCTCGTCGTGCGGGAAGGCACCGAGGGGCCCTACATCGAGGCCGGCGGGATCATGCGCAAGGGCACCCCCGCTGAGGTGGCCACCCAGGAGAGCATCAACACGGCCTTCGGCGTGGCCAGGGTGGCCAAGTACGCCTTGGCGCGCGCCGCGGCCCGGCCGCGGCGCCGGCTCACCCTGGTGCACAAGAGCAACGTGCTGGCTTACGCGGGGGACCTGTGGCGGCGCGTGGTGACCCAGGAGGCGGCCAGCTACCCGGATGTGGCCGCCGAGTACTGTCACATGGACGCGGCCTCCGTGTACTTCGTGACCCAGCCTGAGCGCTTCGACGTGATCGTCACGGACAACATGTTCGGCGACATCCTGACCTCGCTGGGCGCCGCCGTGGCGGGCGGTATCGGCCTCGCGGCCAGCGCCAGCATCAACCCGGAACGCTCGGCGCCGAGTACCTTTGAGCCGGTGCACGGCAGCGCACCAGACATTGCCGGCAAGCAGAAGGCCGATCCGACGGCCGCGATCTTGTCCGCCGCGATGATGTGCGAACATCTCGGCCTGACCGCGGAAGCCGCCAGGATCGAGCAAGCCGTGTCGGACGACCTGCTCGAGCGCCAGGGTGCCTGGTCGCCGCGCGCAACGCCGGAGATCGGCGATGACATAGCCGAGCGAGTCGCGGGTTAGGCCTAGTCGGCGGGCGGCGCTGCCCGACCAAGGAGGAACCTCGGTGACCGAACAAGCGATCACGTTCGCAATCCAGCCGTCGGCGCATCCGGTTCCGGCCGCCGCGAGGGCGGAGGCGCTGGCGGAGCCCGGCTTCGGCCGGGTGTTCACCGACCACATGGTCACGATCGCCTGGTCGGACGGGCGGGGCTGGCACGACGCGCAGCTCCGCCCGTACGGTCCGCTCACCATGGACCCGGCCAGCCAGGTGTTCCACTACGGCCAGGAGATCTTCGAGGGCCTGAAGGCCTATCGACAGGCCAGTGGCGCGGTCGTGGCGTTCCGGCCACGAGCCAACGCGGCGAGGTTCAACCGGTCGGCGGCCCGGATGGCGATGCCCGCGCTGCCGGAAGACGCGTTCGTCGAGGCGATCGAGCTGCTGGTGACGCAGGACCGGGAGTGGGTGCCCGCTGCGGCCGAGCACAGCCTCTACATCCGGCCGTTCATGATCGCGACCTACGTCGGTCTCGGCGTGAGCAGGCCATCCCCGGAGTACCTGTTCGCAGTCATCGCCTCCCCGGCAGGTGCGTACTTCAGCCGCGGTGTCCAGCCGGTCTCGGTGTGGGTTGCGGAGGAGTACACGAGGGCGGCTGCCGGCGGCACCGGCGCGGCCAAGACGGGTGGCAACTACGCCGGCGGGTTCATCGGCCAGCTTCAGGCGGTGCAGCACGGCTGTGACCAGGTGGTCTGGCTGGACGCCGCGGAGCGGCGCTGGGTCGAGGAACTCGGCGGCATGAACCTGTTCTTCGTCTACGGCGGCGGTACCGCTGGAGCCGGGAGGTCAGCGCGTCTGGTAACGCCTGCCCTCACCGGCACGCTGCTGCCTGGAATCACCAGGGAGTCACTGCTGACGCTCGCGCCCGACCTCGGCATCCAGGTCGAGGAAGGCGCGATCTCGCTGCAGGAGTGGCAGGCCGACTGCGAGTCCGGCGAGATTACCGAGGTGTTCGCGTGCGGAACGGCGGCCGTGATCACGCCGGTCGGCGCCGTCCGGTCATCATCCGGCGGCTGGACGATCGGCACCGGTGAGCCAGGCCCGGTCACCATGCGGCTGCGGGATCAGCTACTGGGCATCCAGTTCGGCCAGCTGCCTGACCCGCACGGCTGGGTGCACAAGATCTGCTGATCAGCAGCGCGCGCCCGCGCCCCACTGGAGCGTCCAGGTCTGCTGCGGGATTGTCTCGGTCGTGGTGAACCAGCCGACGCGCACGCGCAGGTACAAGTCGCTGACGCTGCCGCCCTGGTTGCTTGCCGGGCACACGTCCGAAGTCCACAGCACGCGGACCAGGCGCGACTGACCGGGCGGGATCGACACCGGCAGCCCGAACTTGATCCCGCGTGCGGCGCTCTCGCCGGTCACGCCGTTGGCTATGTCGGTGTAGCTGCGCGACACCGAGATCTGCTCCTTTTCCGAGATCGGGTTGTTCCACCCCACCGTCGGCCCGGCACCGTCTCCGACGATCGTCTGCGTGACCTTGGTGTTGTTCCACACGCTGATCACGTAGCCCTGGCGCTGGCCGTAGCGGATCAGCGTGGTGTTCTGCACCAGCGGGAACATCTGGTTCTGCGCGTTGATGCTGACGACATTCTCGTGCTGGGCATCCAGCGCGTACCACCAGTCAGCGCCATAGTTGAACTGGAGCGATCCGGCGGACAGGTAGTAGTCGCACCACTTGCCCGCCACCGCCACGGCGATCAGGACCACGGCGATCGCGATCCAGCTGCGTGGCCGCACCGCCTTGAGGAACCTGGCTAGCTGCCGGGACGGGGGCACGCTGACCGTTACATCGGCGCCCGCCTCGGCTGCGAGGTCGGCCGGCGGACCGAGCCGGCGCAGCGCGTCGGCCACCTGCTCGTCGTCGGCGTCCGGCGGCAGTTCGTCGGCCAGATGGGCGGCGAGTTGCTCCCTGAGCTCACGAACCTTCTCTGGCGGCTGGCCGCGCATCGCCGCGTCAAGCTCGGACAGGTAGTCGAGCACCAGCGGATGGTCGAGTGCGGTGCCGCTCATCATTGCGCTCCCTGTCCGGCAATGCCGTTCTGCGTGTCCAGGGGAGCGATCCCCGGAGCTTCCGCAGGATGGGTCATCTCGTGGTTCAGCACGTTCCCGACAGTTGCCGAGAACCGCGGCCAGTCCGTGCGGAACGCCTCCAGGGTTTCCCGCCCGGCGTTGGTGATCGAGTAGTAGCGGCGGGCGCGCTCGCCTTGGTCGTCGCGCCACTCGCTGGTGACCAAGCCGGCGTCCCGGAGCCTGTTGAGCAGCGGGTACACGGTGCCGTCGCTGGTCAGCAACCCGTCAGCGGCGGCCAGGTCGCGGACGAGTTCCAGCCCGAAGCGCGGGCGGACCTCGAGAAGCGCCAGCACGCATGGCCCGAGCACGCCGCGGCGAAGCTCGGTCAGCCCACTCTCCGCCGCCATGTCTCGCATGATGTCTTGTCACGCAAGATAAGTCAACCCTGGCTCGCTTACGGTCATGGTCTGCGGGTACTTCAGCCCCGCGCCGGTGTTCAGCACTACTACCTCGTCGTGCGCTGAGAGCCAGCCGGACTCGCGAAGCTGGCTCACCGCCGCCACGCAGGCGGCACCCTCCGGGCAGATCCAGCAGCCTTCCTCCCGGGCGAGCCTGGCTTGTGCCGCGAGCAGTTCGTCGTCGGCCACTGCGACCGCGGTGCCAGCGCTGTCTCGCAGCGCCTCGAGCACAAGGAACCCGCCAAGCGGGGCAGGCACCGTCAGGCCGAACGCGACCGTCTTGGCGTCCGGCCATGGCGACGTGACCTCCGCCCCAGCGGCGAAGGCCTGCACCACCGGAGCACACCCCGCCGCCTGGACCGCAACCAGGCGCGGCAGTTGCGGACCTATCCAGCCAAGCTCGGCGAGTTCGCCGAGCGCCTTCCAGATGCCGATGAGGGCGACACCGCCGCCCACCGGGCAGACGATGACGTCGGGGACCCGCCAGCCGAGTTGCTCGGCCAGCTCCAGGCCGATCGTCTTCTTGCCCTCCAGGCGGTACGGCTCGCGCAGCGTGGACA
>JASHTT010000109.1 GCA_030040415.1 Streptosporangiaceae bacterium
CCAGGTGCTTGACCTGGAACTGCCCGCCGCACCAGAACGAGCGTCGGTGGCATCCCCGGCAGGCCCGGTCAGCGCTGCCCCCGGGCCGCGGTCCCGCCAGTTCCCGCGCTGCCGCCGGCCGCGGGGCCGCCGGCGCCAACCGGCTCAGGGAGCGGGATGCGCGGGCAGTCCTTCCAGAGCCGTTCTAGCGAGTAGTAGACCCGCTCCTCGGCATGCTGGACGTGGACCACGACGTCGAGGTAGTCCAGCAGCACCCAGCGCCCTTCCCGTTCGCCTTCCCGCCGGACAGGCCTGACGCCGGCCTTGCGCAGCTTTTCCTCGATCTCATCGACGATGGCCCGCACCTGGCGGTCGTTCGACCCGGAGCAGAGCAGGAACGCGTCGGTGATCACGAGCTGCTCGCTGACGTCGTAGGCGATGATATCGGAGGCGAGCTTGTCAGCCGCGGCTGCGGCCGCGATCTCCACGAGCTCGACGGCCCTCTGGGTAGCAGTCACGTGGCTGGCGGTCCTCCTTGGCTGGCCCAACACTTACGCTCTCTTGCCGGTCGCGCGAGCGACGCCGGCATCTCCAGGGTATCTGGCCGACGCCCGCGCCACGCCGCTGGTGACGTCGGCTCGCTGCGCCTATTCAGGGAACGAGTCGCTCCCCCGCACCGCCGCGAGCACCGCCGACGCCGTCCAGGCAACCGCTACCAGCGCCAGGGCGGCCAGCGCTGGCAGGCCGGCCGGCCAGGAGCCAGCTGACAAGGTCGCACCGTTACCGCGCAACGCGGCGCTGGCAGGCGATACGCCGGAGACCAGCGCGACGACCACGGCGGCGATCGTGCCGAGCAGCGCGACCGTCGGGTGCCTGATCACTGGCGTGTTGAACAGGGTGCCGACCGCGGACCCGACGAGCAGGCAGACGAACGCGCTGGCGAGGCCGGTGCCGATGGTCGAGGCCAGGGCGCCCTTGGCCACTAGCTGGCTCAGGTTGCCGCTGGTTGCCAGCTCATACCCGGCTCCTGCCAGGGCCAGCACCGCGCCGCCCGCCAGAGCGGTCGCAAGCGTGGCGAGCTGCGCCCTGGCCGGCCCCTTCGCGGCGGCGACGCAGGCACGGGATGCCGGCGGCTCGGCGGTCAGCATCGAGCGGGTGAGCAGGGCCTCGACGGGCAGCAGCATCGCGGCGCTCCAGTCGAGGCCCTGGCCGAGCGCCTGCTTCCCGCCCACGCCGCCCACCGCGATCAGCACGACGTAGGTAATGAGCGGGAACACCCAGCGGTGCGAGCGCAGCAAGATCGCGGCCTGGTAGCGGAGCAGCGCGGTCACGGCCCTGTCTCCGTCGGCCGCACGCTGACGATGTGCACGTCGTCCCTGCCGAGCAGGTGGCGTAGCACTGCGTCGCACTCCGCTGCCGTGGTCGTCATCCGGACGAGTCCGGAATCGGGCAGCAGCTGGGCTGACCCGACGCCCGGCACGTCGGCGAGCAGGGCAACTGAGTCCCGGTCAAGCCCGGACAGTTCGATCAGCACGGCGGCCGCTGGGCTGCCGATCCGCGGACCCGCGGACCCGCCACCAGAGTCGGCATGCACACGCACCCCTCCCCCTTCCAGCAGCCAGCTCTGGCTGATCTGGTCGGTGAGCCGGCTAGTGCTGTGATCAACGAACATGACCGAGCCCCCGTCGGCGAGCCGTTCGCAGATGACCGCATCGAGGGTGCCGCGCGCGGCCCGGTCCAGCCCTGTCCACGCCTCATCGAGCACCAGCAGCCCTGGCTTGGACATCAGCGCCTGGGCGAGGGCGATCTTCTGGCACATCCCCTTGGACAGCGTCCGCAGCGGAGCGCCCGCGTAGTCCGCGGCGCCTAGCCGGGTCAGCCACTCGTCGGCGGCGGCCCCGACGGACGGACCGCGCAGGCCGTGCAGCCGCCCCATGTGCAGCAAGTAATCGCGGGCCGCGAATCCGAGGCCGCCGGGAAAGCGCTCCGGGACGTAGCCGGTGCGCGGCCGTCCGGCCACGCGCCCGGCAGACGGTACCGTCACGCCCGCGGCCACCCGAAGCAGCGTCGACTTGCCGCTCCCGTTGGGCCCTTCGAGCCGGATCAGCTGACCTGCCGCGACCTCCAGGGTGACGTCGCGGACGACCCACGGCTGCCGCGGCCCGTACCGCTTACCCACGGATTCCAGCCGCACTCCGCCCTCCCGTCGAGCCAGACGTGTGCAACGATAACCCGCCCCGCTCCGTCATACGAGTGGCCGATCACCAGCGGGCGAGACGCCCGATGCCGGAAGGGGACCAGATGAGACTCAGGGGGTTGCTGCGCGCAACGGCGATTGCCGTGCCCGCCGCACTCGTAGCGCTGTCGGCGACCGCGGGTGCGCAGGCCGCCACAGGCGCAGGAGCCGGCTTAGACCACGCCGCAAAGCTGTCCGCCAAGGTCACCGACAAGGTGATCATCCTGCTCAAGGACCAACTCACTGCCATCCCCGACACGCCCGCCGACGCCGCTACACGCGCCGCTGACGTCAGGTCACTGCAACGCGGCGTGCTGGCCCAGCTTGCAGCCACGCATGCGAGAGACGTCAAGAGCCTCTCGCTGATCAACGCGGTCACCGCCACCGTGTCCCCGGCGGAGGCCGCGACCCTGCACGCCAACCCGGCGGTCAGCGAGGTCGTCCCGGACCTGCCGATTCCTGTCGACAGCGGGCTCAACCTGAAGTACGCGCAGCCCGCGAAGGTCAAGGCGATCAAGCCGCTGCCTGGTGCCTGCGCGCCAGACGGCCGGGTTCAGCTTGACCCCGAGGCCATCGAGAACATCCACGCCGCAACGCAGTCCGGCAAGGGCGAGTCCGCGCAGGCGCTCGGCTACACCGGCGCGGGCGTCAAGGTCGCCTTTATCGCCGACGGGCTTGACATCAACAACCCCGACTTCATCCGCGCCAACGGCCAGCACGTCTTCGTCGACTATCAGGACTTCAGCGGCGCGGGCACCAACTTCCCCACCGACGGGGCCGAGGCTTTCCTCGACGCCAGCTCGATCGCGGCGCAGGGCCGGCACGTCTACAACGTCGCCAACTACGGCACTCGGCTCGACGAGAAATGCAACATCAGGATCCTCGGCGTCGCACCCGGGGCGAGCCTGGTCGGGCTCAACGTGTTCGGCTTCACGGGAGTCGCCTACAGCTCGGTCTACCTCGAGGCGATCAACTACGCGGTCACGGTCGACCACGTGAACGTGATCAACGAGTCGTTCGGAAGCAACCCGTTCCCGGATGAGGCGAACCTGGACCTCACCGACCTCGCCAACAACGCCGCGATCAAGGCCGGCGTCACGGTTGTGGTCGCCGCGGGCGACTCCGGCCCGACCAACACGCTCGGATCGCCCGCCACTGACCCCGAGGTGATCTCGGCCGGCGCGACGACCACCTACCGCGGCTATGCGCAGACCGGGCTCGGCGGTGTCACCAACCCGCTCGTCAAGGGCTGGCTGGACAACAACATCAGCGCCATCAGCTCCGGCGGTTTCGACCAGTCCGGCGCCACCGTCGATGTCGTGGCGCCCGGTGACCTCAACTGGGCGCTGTGCACCCCGAAGTATCAGTACTTCGCGTGCACGACCTTCCTCGGCAAGCTGTCGCCCGTCGAGCTGCA
>JASHTT010000110.1 GCA_030040415.1 Streptosporangiaceae bacterium
AATAGATGATCTGGCGGCCGTCGGCCAGCCGGGCCGAGCTCTTCCAGACCTTGCCGCTCCGATCAGCCCCGGCTGCCATCCACGTCCCGGCCACAGTCTTGGGAGAAGACCCGTTCCCAGCTAATTGACCATACAGCCGGACTGCGCCTGCGTGGCCAGCATCCGCGCGGCGACGCGGGACAGCCGATCCAGCGAAGACTGCAGCGGGAACGCCTCCGCGAGCGCGCCAGCGATCGCCTGGGCCCGGTACTTGTAACCGAGCGACGTGTAGTGGATGCCGTCCGAGATGAACCAGCTACGCTGCGCCTGTGCCGCCCAGTTGAACACGCGCATGTTGGGGTATTTCGCGCAGGCGTTCAGCAGCGCGTGGTTCCACTCCTGCATGTTGTGCTCTGAGTAGGGGCCGCTGGACAGCAGCGAGATCACGTTGATCCAGAGCACCGGCATGCCGCGGGTTACCGACATCATTTCCTGGATGCGCTGCGCGAGCCCGACGTTCGACCCGACCGCCACGTCGGCCGTGTCGTTCGTGCCGAGGGCCAGCACCCAGCAGCCGTGGTAGCCGCCGCGGACGAGTCCCTGGGCGACGGTGTAGGCGTTGGCCTGGCCGGGCAGCGTCTCGACGATCGACCGCCCACCGGAGATCTCGTAGATGATGTGCCGCACGCCTACGTCGTGGTACTGCGCGGTGATCCGGTCCGCGGCGTCGGGCAGGTAGTCGTCCGATACCAGACCGTCGGAGGTGGAGTCGCCGATGTGCACCACGGACGTGCACGAGGTCTGCAGCGGCGCGGCGGGCGCCGCGCTCACGCCGGTTGCCGGCGTTGGGGTCTTTCCGGTGCCGGGCTGGCCGTTTGTTCCCTTGCCCTGGGTCGTCGTGCCCTGCGTCCCCTTGGCCTGAGCCCCCGACCCCGGGCCGGCCGGCGCGCTCGAGCCGGGACCTAGCAGCGAGTTGGCATCGCTGGCGTATGGTCCGGCGGACGCGGCAGGTACGACGCCGGCCAGTGCGACGAGGACCAGTGCGAGGGTCCCGAGGCCGGCCCCCAGGTTCAGCCAGGCGCGGCGCGCGGCTTCCGGATCGGCCTTGCGGCGCAGCGGCGCCAGCCAGCGCTTGAGCGCCCCGTGCCTGATCGGGTCCTCGATGAACCGCCAGGACAGTGCGGCGACCACGATCGTGGCGGTGACCTGGATGGCGGCCCTGGGCAGGCTGTCCGTGCCATTAGGCGGCGTGGTCAGCACGATGATCGGGTAGTGCCACAGGTAGATGCCGTAGGAGCGGACGCCTATCCAGCGCAGCGGGCCCCAGCCGAGGACGCGGCCGAGCACACTGGGCGGCGAGGCGACGGCGAGGACGACCGCGGCCGTGGCGAACGAGAGGACCACCATCCCGCCGCGATACAGGAACGACGAGTACTCGCCGGTCCGCCAGATCAGCAGGCCGATGACAACCAGGCCGGCGAAACCCGTCCCGTCGAGGGTCAGCCTGGTCCGCTTGTTCACGTCCGCTGACATCTCGCGGCTTGGTTTGATGATCGCCAGGGCGGCCCCGATCAGCAACCCGAACGCGCGGGTGTCGGTGCCGTCGTACACGCGGGTCGGGTCGTAGCCGGGGTGGTAGAGCATGTCCATGGCGATGGCCGAAGCCGCTGCCAGCGCCAGCGAGGCCAACGCCATCAAGAGCCTGCGCGACCTCTCGCTGCGGTGCCGGAAGACGAGCAAGCCGAGCAGCACCAGCCACGGCCAGATGAGGTAGAACTGCTCCTCAACCGCGAGCGACCACAGGTGGCCCAGCGGTGACGGCGGGCCGAACCTGGCGAAATACGACTGGTTGTGGATGATCAGCCACCAGTTGCTGATGTACAGGGCGGCCGCGGCGGTCATCCCGCGCAGGGCGGCTAGCTGGGCACGCTGGAACACCGACACCCAGACGGCCACGACGGCCAGCATCACGAACAGCGCGGGAAGCAGGCGGCGGGCACGCCGCTGCCAGAAGTCCAGCAACTGCAGTCGTCCGGTCGCCGCGTGCTGGCCCAGGAGCAGGTCCGTGATCAGGTAGCCGCTCAGCGTGAAGAAGATGCCGACGCCGAGCAGCCCGCCTTGCGCCCAGCCGAAGCCCAGGTGGTAGGCGACGACCGCGAGAACCGCCACGGCCCGGAGCCCGTCCAGGCCGGGCACGTAGCGCTGTCCGGATCCTGCTGGTGCGGGCATTGACCCCCTGCCTGACGGGTTAAGCGCGAGCGCCGACGATATCGAGGACGCGGAGAATGGCCCGGTGGTTGCCACCTTGACCGAACTCTGAACTCCGCTGAGTAAAGACTAGAAATCGTTCTCTGCGTTGTGCCACCTCGGTTGCGTATCGGGCTGGCCAACCGGAGGCAAGTCCGGCCTGCTGGCGTGCGGCAGGTTGCTGGCGACCGGCTGCTCCGTCTTGGGCGGGCGACGTCTTGGGTGGCCGACGCTGCCTAGCGGACGATCAGCCAGATGATCACGGCGAGCACGACTACGACGGCCACCACTAGCGGCACCGCGCGTTTGTAGATCGCGCCACCCGCGACGCTCATCAGATTCAGCGGCTCGGCTGCCGTGACGGCCGCGGAGGCGGAGGCCGCCGCGGCAGCTGCGGAGGCCGCCGCGGCAGTTGCGGGTACGGCCGCGCCTGCTGACCCGGCTGCGGCGCCAGCGGACTCAGCCGCGCCGCTCGCAGATCCAGGTGCGCCGCCAGCAGACTCGGCCGCGAGACCGCCGGACCCGGACCCGAGGTCGGCAAGTTTCTGTTCCAGGCAGTCGACGAACTGCCGGAGCAGGTTTGCCGAGACCTCCTTGATCATGCCGCTGCCGAACTGGGCTATCCGGCCGGCGATCGTCAGGTCGGTGTCCACGTTGACGACCGTGCCCGAGCCCTCTGGCCGCAGCCGCGCCGAGATAAGAGCCGTGGCGTTGCCCTGCCCGCGGGAGTCCCGGCCGCGAGCCTCGATCACCGCGCGGTAGCCGGGCTCGTCCTTCTCGGCGAACTGGGCGGTCCCGGAGTACTCCGCGGTGACCGGACCCACCTTGATCTTCACCTTGCCGGTGTAAACGCCGTCGTTGACCCCGGTCAGCTGGGCGCCCGGCATGCACGGAGCGATCAGCTCGAGATCTGTCAGCACGGCCCAGGCCCGCTCGATCGGCACGCCGACGGTGAACTCGTTGTCCAGCTTCATGCCGCTCCTCGGGATATCGCCGCAGACGAGCCGATCTAACTAGATCGGCCGGTTGCTTGTCGAATGCCGCCGAGCGCTGCTCCGCCCCGTTTGTTACCTTTCGCGTGGGCACGTACCGTGTTACCCTGCCCGCGCCGGGGCATCACGGGCTGTTTCTAGCACGGGGGTGGTCGCGATGAATGCCAGGACCGTCGATGGCCGACGGGCTCTCCGCCTCGCGACGGCAGTGCTCTTGTTCTGCGCATGCGCCCTGTTAGGCCAACTGACGGGTGTAGTTCAGGCCCATGCCTCCGCTGCGCCGTGGCGGATCAGTCCCAGCGCAGACT
>JASHTT010000111.1 GCA_030040415.1 Streptosporangiaceae bacterium
CGCGGTTACGGTGCTCGACGTCCCGGTGATCGGCCGGAACCGCGAGGAAGTAGCGGCCATCGTCGAGCGCCTCCGCGGCCGGAGTGCCGCCGCGACGTTCGCGCAGCGCCACCACGCCGGGGTCGCCGCCGATCACGTCGACCGCTACCGGTTGCTGGCGGAACGCGGAGTCAGCACGGTCTTCGTATCGCTGCCCGACCTTGCCGGACCGGACGACCTCGGCCGGCTGGCGCCGGTTCTGAGCGAGTTCGCCTGACGGCAGCCGGATAGCCTGGCGGCCATGTTGCTGCCTGACGAGGTCTGCCAGGTCACCGCGGATTTCCTCGCTCTGGTCGATGCCAGGGCGCCCGGCCTCGTCGAGGCCCTGTACCTGCACGGCTCGCTCGGGTGGGACGAGTACTTCCCCGGGCAGAGCGACGTGGACTTCCTCACCGTAATGGCTGTCCGGCCGAGCGCCGGGCAGGTAGACGCGCTGGCCGCAGCCCATGAGGCGCTGCGCCAGATGCACCCGCGGCCGTACTTCGACGGCTCGCACGTCGTGCGCGCGGACCTCGCCGCGCCGCCCGATCACTGTCCTGATGTCCCGGGCACGCTGGAGGGCAAGTTCGAGCCGGCCGGCCGGCACTGCCTCAACCCGGTCACCTGGCATGAGCTGGCTAACCGCGGCATCACCGTGCGCGGGCCCGACGTGACAGATGGGCAGGTGTGGACCGACGAGGCGGCGCTGCGTGCGTTCAGCTACGCGAACTTGACGTCGTACTGGGCCCGCTGGCCGGATTCGCTGACGAGGAACCCGGACTTGGCGGCGACACCGTGGGCGGCCATGTGGTGTGTGACCGGCGTCAGCCGGCTGCATCACCTACTCGCCACCGGCACGTTGACCTCGAAGAGCGGCGGCGGCCGGCACGCGCTGACGGTGTTCGGCGAGCGCTGGCATCCGATCATCAACGAGGCGTTGCGGGCCAGGGAACGCCCAGACGAGCCGTCCACCTACGACAGCGATCCGGCCGGACGGGGCAGGGACACGATCGCGTTTACGCTGATGGCCATCGACGCTGCCCTCGCACTCGGCTGCTAGCGAGAGCGATCGTCAGCTGCCCTTACGGCGAGACCGCAGCCCGCGCACGGGGCGGCCCTGTTCGAGATACACGGTGCCGGCACCGCTGACCGCGGCCCTAACCCGGCGGCGGATCGGGCCGCGCAGCAGCTTCAGCGCTTCGGGCAGCTTCACGAGCCGGTAAGTCGAGACCTCCTCCGGCTGCACCGCGATGCCGCGCAGGTCGGCGTCGTCGAACACGCCGCAGTCGAACAGGTACCGGACACCGCCGGGGCTGCCGTCACGCGGACGGCGGAAGTCCATGCACGCGAGGCGCCCCGTGCTGATCTCGATGCCGCACTCCTCGCCGACCTCACGCTGGCACGCCTGCCACGGAGTCTCGCCGTCGGCCTCCATCACCCCGCCGGGGATCGTCCAGCCTGACTTGTACGTCGGCTTCAGGATCAGCAGACGTCCCTTGCGGTCGAAGATCAGCGCCCCGGCCGATACCGGGATACCCGGGACCGCTGGCTGCTCGCCGGTGGCCGGTTCCACGCCCTGAGTCACACTCCCAGATTACGGACGTCGTGGATTTTGACCGTAAGCCGGGACAGAGTGTTCACGGGAGGAGTTCCATCGCGCAAGGAGGCAACCGATGCCAGCCGAATACCACGCCGAGCACGTCGGCAGCCTGCTGCGACCGCGGTGGCTGCTCGAGGCGCGCGCCGCACGCAAGAGGGGGGAGCTGACCGCCGCGGACCTGCGGGAGGCCGAGGATCGCGCGGTAGTCGACGCGATCGAGTTGCAGCGGGAAGCGGGCCTGCAGGTCTTCACCGACGGTGAGATGCGGCGGACGAACTGGATGGTCGGCTTGCTGGAGTCGATTGGCGGTGTGGTGCCCTTCGAAAGGCCGGGCGGGATGGACTGGTACCGGAAGGACGGCAGCCCGCCGGCCGAGGAGACCTACTTCGACGTCGTGGCGGTGACCGAGCCGGTGTCGCAGCGAGAGCAGCACACCAGCGTCGAGGCTGCGTTCCTCGCGGAGCACGCGCCGGGACGATTCAAGATCCCGATGATCAGCGCGTCGATGGGCGGGATCATGTGGGTGCCGGAGATCAGTGCCGCCGCGTACGCGACGCCCGCCGACCTCATCCGCGACTTGGTGGCACTGCAGGTCAAGGAGGTCGAGACGCTGATCGACCAGGGGGTCAGCTGGATCCAGCTCGACTCGCTGTCCTACAACCAGGTGTTCGACGCCCACTTCCGCGCGGAGACCACCGGACCGGTGCCAGCGCAGGACATCCTGGCAGCGACAGTTGCCGTAGACACCGAGGTCGTGCGCGCGGCCAGGCGGAGGAATCCCGCGGTCACCATCGGGATGCACATCTGCCGCGGCAACAACCGCAGCGCCTGGATGGCGCAGGGCGGCTACGAGCCGATCGCCGAGCGGCTGTTCGGCGAGGTCGGCGTCGACCGCTTCCTGCTCGAGTACGACACAGATCGAGCAGGCGGGTTCGAGCCGCTGCGCTTCATCCGGCCAGGAACCACCGTTGTCCTCGGCCTGATCTCCTCGAAGGTCCCCGAGCTCGAGTCCCAGGACGACCTCCGGCGCAGGATCGACCTGGCCGCCGAGTACGTGCCGATGGAAGACCTCGCGCTGAGCCCGCAGTGCGGCTTCGCCTCGACCTCGGCCGGCAACCTGCTGACAATCGACGAGGAGCGCCGCAAGCTGGCGCTGGTCGTCGACACGGCGGCGAAGGTCTGGGGCTGACGCGCACGAATCCGGGCGGGTGCTCGCGCACCCGCCCGGTGGTTCGGCGTTACTTGCTGATGGTGAGCGCTTTCTT
>JASHTT010000112.1 GCA_030040415.1 Streptosporangiaceae bacterium
GCGGCTAACGCGGTCGCACCCGGAGTTGACTCGGCGCCGCGCGCAAGAACGGGAACGGCCGGGCCGCGTACCGCGTCAGACTCGCATGATGACGCACCCGCACATCAAGGCGCTCACGATGGTCGCCTCGGGGCTGGCGGTTTGCGTGCTGGCCGCTGGCTCTGCCGCGCTGCCGGCGTACGCGCAGCAACGTCCCGGCACGGCTGCCCGCGGCACGGCTGCCCGCGGCACGGCTGGACGCACGCTCGCCGGGAACCGTGCACTCGCCAGGAAGCAGGCGTCCTGGCTGCTGACCAAGGTACCGGTGCCCCGTGGCGCAAAGCGGCTGGCCTCGGCCCCTCATTCCCTGCCCGGGCCGGCGATGGGCACGCCGGCGGTCCTCACCTTGGTGGACAAGACGCTGTCGTGGCGGGTCAAGATCCCGTTCGCGAAGATGACAGCGTGGCTGACCAAGCACCGCCCGCACGGGCTTGCAGAGGTGGGCTCCGCGACGCTGACGGAACACGGCCGGCTTGTCATGGTCGGCTACGGCTACGGCGGCCGTGCCAGCGCGGCGTGGCAGTCCGCCGAACTGGACATCGGCGTGGCGCCGGCCGGTAAGTCGGCGAGCGTGATGCGAGCCGATGGCGTCGTCGTGTACCTGGATCCGCGGCCGCTTCCGGACAACGCACGCGGTCCGCGGCTGCGGGTCACGCTGGCAGGCGGCTGCCCGCACAGTGACGCGGGCATCGTTGGCGTCAAGAACCCCGGGCAGCGGGAACTGCGGCACCGGCTGCTCCCGTCCGGCAGGCCGACCGCCGGCCTGGTGTGCCGCTACAACGGCATGAACGGCAAGAGCTTCCGGTTGCGCAAGGCGACGCGGCTGGGCGCCGCCGCGGCGCGCCGACTCGCCAGGTCAATGAGCCGGATCCCGCTCAGTCACGTGGACACAGGCCCGCTTGGCGAGATCTGCCCGTTCGACGACATGTCGTACGAGGTGGTCGTGCTGTCCTACCCGCACCGGGCGGACGCGGACCTGTGGGTCAAGCTGAACGGCTGCCAGTACGTCGCCAACGGATTCATCCTGGCGCTGACGACCTAGGCCGGGCCTAAGCATTACGCCAAGCCCGCTGTCCATTCGGCGATGCTGACGACGTCCGCCTGCCGGGGGAACACCTTCTCCAGCAGCACCCGGTGCACCTCCGGATCTGCGTCGAGGCATCCGTCGGCCAGGACCGTGAGCGCGTAGTCCTGGTCCGCTGCCTGCCGGAGCGTGGACAGCACGACGCCGCTGGTGGCGATGCCAGCCAGCACGAGCCGGTCGATGCCTCCCGAACGCAACACGACGTCGAGGTCGCTGCCGGCGAATGCCGAGACCCTGCGCTTGACGACGACGATGTCGCCTGGCGCCGGCGCGACCGCGGGATGAACGCTAGTCGCCGGGTCGGCGCTGGTGTACCGGCCTGATCCGGCGATAGCGGCGAAGCTCTTGTTCTGCGGGCTGACCTCGGGGTAGCCCGGCCGGAAACCTATGGTCACGTAGATGACAGGCACCCTCGCCTCGCGCGCGGCCGCAGCGGCGGCTGCCAGCCGGGGCAGGTAGTCCGGCGCGCCGGAGGCGAAGCGTTCCACGATGCCGTCCTGTACGTCCATGATCAGCAACGCGCTCTGCGTCATTGCGGCGGATACCTCCGTACTGGGGTGATTGCGCTTGGTCCTGCGCGGTCCCTGGCAGGACCCGCGAAGTGACGTGCCCGGGACAGGTTACCGGGCGGCATCTGCACGCCGACCGGTGATCACGGTGGTGACACAATGACCTGCATGTCCAGCCCGAGCGATGATCACCGCGACCGCGTCGGCGACGGAGAGCCAGCCGGTCGCGGCTCAGCGGCGCCGCGGCCTGGTACCGGCCTGCACGGCTGGCTGGGCGCGCACGAGGAGAGCTGGTGGATCTGGATCCTGGAGCACGCGCAGGACGTAGTGACGCTGGCCGTCGGCCTCGTCCTGATCGTGCTCGCCGGTGTCCTGCTGGTGGCAGCCGTCGTCGATTTCGCCCACGCCTCCAGGCCCGTCGCGGATGCTGCGCAGGACCTGCTCGACCAGGTCCTCCTGGTCCTGATCCTGGTCGAGGTCGTGCACACCGTCGTTATCACGCTGCGTGCGCGGCGGCTCATCGCGCAGCCCTTCATCGTTATCGGGCTGATCGCGGTGATCAGGCGGATCCTGCTCGTGCTGACGCCTGCCGCGGGCAACCACGCGGCGAGCACGTCGGAGCTGGCGCTGCTGATCGCCATGGTCGCGGTGTTCGTCGCGGCGCTGATAGCGGTCGGCCACTTCGAGCAGGAACGCGGCTTCACTGCAGAATAGGGATGTGCGGGTGACCGTCAGGGTGCTGCCGGGCTCGGCCAGACCCGGAGTCGGCGGAGAGCGGGGCGGCGCGCTTGTCGTCCGCGTCAGCCAGCGCGCCGTCAACGGCAAGGCGACAGCCGCCGCGCTGGATGCGCTGGCCACCGCGTTCGGCGTGCGCCGGCCCGCGGTGACCCTTGTCGCCGGAGCGACCAGCCGGACCAAGGTCGTCGAGATTGACGGTGGCGACCCGGCGGTGCTCGACCGGCTGCTGGAGACCTGAGCGGCAGCCGTCAGGGCAATAGGACGATCTTCCCCTGGACATGTCCCGTGTCCAGCCGGGCGTAAGCCTCCCGCACCTGGTCAAGCGGGAACGTGGCGGTGATCGGCACCTCGAGCTTGCCGGCCGCGACTAGCCCGGCCAGCTCGGCAAGTGTCTTAGCGCCAGCTCCGGCCGCGCTCCCCTCGGCCTTGACTCCGAACTGCTGGACCGCACCGAAGTTCACGATCGTGTCGATCCGCGACGGGTCCACGCCGAGGTCCAGAGCGAGCTGAACATAGTCGCCGCCGAACGTGTCGATGAACGCGTCGAGCCTGCCGTCGGCTGCCTGGCTGATCCGGTCGGCCGTGCCCTCTCCATACGCGACGGGAATCACGCCGCGGCTGGCCAGCCAGTCGTGGTTGTCCGGTCCCGCGATGCCGATCACCGTCGCGCCCGAAAGCTTTGCGAGTTGCACGGCGATCGAGCCGACGCCGCCGGCCGCGCTGGACACGGCGACCACGTCGCCGTCGGAGAGCCCGACCGCGCGGACGGCCGCGTACGCGGTCGTGCCCGCCACGTTCAGCGACCCGGCGACCGGCCAGGGCACGGCGGCCGGCTTTGGCGTGAGGTTCTGCTGCTCGGCGACCGCGTACTCGGCCTGGCTCGCGCGGTTGTCGGTGTACCCGATGACCTCGTCGCCGTCGGAGACGCCCGTCACGCCGGGACCGACCTTCGCCACGATCCCGGCCAGGTCGCTGCCCTCTCCGGACGGGAACGTCGCAGGCCAGCGGGAGTGCAGCAGCCCCTCGCGGATCTTGGCCTCGCCCGGGTTGATGCTCGCGGCCTTTACCTGTACCAGGACCTCACCCGGTCCGGGCTCCGGCATTGGCACGTCGATCACGTGCAGGACGTCGATGCCGCCGTACTCATCGAATCGCACAGCCTTCATCTGGTCACCCCCGGCGCCAGTTCGCGCAGTATCTCCTCGGCCCGGGCAGACGCGGCAGCCGGGTCGGCCTTCGGCGAACCGATGAGCGGATCCCAGTTCAGGTCGTAGAAGACTTCGGTCACGCCCTGCTCGCCGAGCCAGGCCGTGTCGGCCAGGATCTGCTCATAATTACCCGACAACAGGCGCCGGCTACCGTCCGGCCCGTCAACAGGGGCGCCCGCCCTGACCACACCGCGGCAGATATAGCGCAGCGCGGCCGGGTCACGGCCCGCAGCGGCGGCCGCATCCTGGACCACCGCGATCAGCTCGCTGATCCGGGACAGGTCGGTGCGGCTCGAGGTGATCCAGCCGTCCGCGACCCGGCCCACGCGCTGCAGAGCAGGCTTGGCCAGGCCGCCGAACAGCACGGGCGGCCCGCCCGGCTGCACCGGCTTGGGCGACTGGTCACCGGACGGCACCTGATAGAACTCACCGGCGAACTGCGTTGGCCCGGCGCCCCACAAGGCCCGCAGCACCTGCACGTACTCCGCCGCACGAGCGCCGCGCCTGGCCATGTCAGCGCCGCTGAGCGCGAACTCCTCGGGCATCCACCCGATCCCGAGGCCAAGGTCGTGCCGCCCGCCGGACAGCACGTCCAGCGAGGCTGACTGCTTGGCGAGATAGCCGGGGGACACGAACGGCAGGTTGACGATGGC
>JASHTT010000113.1 GCA_030040415.1 Streptosporangiaceae bacterium
GCCTCGGCGAGCTTCAGCAGGCTGCGCCGCGGCGGGCTGAACACGTCGATCTCCAGGCAGTGGCTGTCCGTGGTCCACGCGCCATGCGGCACCCAGGACGGCACGACCGCCACGTCGCCCTTGCGCATGACCCGCACGTCGCCGTCGAGGTCGAAGGTGAACTCGCCGTCCAGCACGATGACGATCTGCTCCTCCTCGTGCACGTGCCGCGGAGCCTCCGTGCCCGGCGTGAAGCTGACGAAGTTCGTCATCGCCTGGTACCCGAGCACCGGCCGGAACCCGAGCCCCGGCAGGAACTCGACGGGCGTGATCGCGTCCACGTTGACGTACTTGCCTGGTCCGGCGGGCTCGCCGAGCGCTTCGGTCGTGAAATGGCTCTCGGCGTCTCCCAGCGACTCCCCGTCGGTGGCCGGCCCGCCTGCTGCCGGTTCCTGTGTCACGTCACTCACCGCTCCTCCAGCGCAGTCCTGAGCACCTCGCCGATCCGGCGGATGCCTTCGTCGATCAGGTCATCGGCGACGCGGCTGTAGGCGAGGCGGATCTGCGCCGCGCCTTCGTCACCAGGGTAGAAGGGCCGTCCAGGCACGTACGCGACCTTCAGCGCGCGAGCCTGCCCGGACAACGCCACCGTGTCCGTGCCTGCTGGCGCGGTCAGCCAGATGTAGAAGCCACCCTCCGGCACGGTCCACGTCGTACCCTCCGGCATGTGCGCGGCCAGCGCCTTGCCCATCAGCTCGGCCCGCCGGGCATACAGCGCGCGGGAGGCGACGAGCTGCCGGTCCAGTTGCCCGCTGCGGCCGTACTCCTCGAGCATCCGCTGGCCGAGCGCGCCCGAGCACTGGTCGGAATTCTGCTTGGCGACCACCAGCCGGCTGATGATCTCGGCCGGTCCCGCTGCCCAGCCCAGCCGTACGCCGGGACTGAAGATCTTGGAGAACGTCCCCGCCTGGAGCACGACGTCCGGTGCCATCGACCACAGGCTCGGCGGCGGCTCAGCCCCGAAGCCGAGATCGCGGTAGGCGACATCCTCCACTATCAGGAAGCCGTACCGCCGGGCCAGTGCGATCAGCTCGGTGCGGCGAGTTGCGCTCAGCGTCAGGCCGGTCGGGTTCTGGTAGTCGGGGATCGTGTACAGGATTTTCGGCCGCAGCCCTGCTGCGAGCTGACCGGCCAGCACGTCGACTTGCATGCCGTCGTCATCGACCGGCACGCCGCGCACGTCTGCTTCGTAGCCGCGGAAGGCCATGATCGCGCCGAGGTACGTGGGGGCCTCCACGACCACTGCGTCGCCCGGGTCCAGGTAGGTCTTGGCGACCAGTTCCATGCAGTCGATGCCGCCGCTGGTGATCATCAACTCGCCGCCGCCTGGTGTCCGGCCCTGCACACCGGCCAGCCTGCCGGCCACGTAGTCGCGCACGCTCGCGATGCCCTCGGTGGCCGAATACTGCAGCGCGACACCGGGTTCGTCGGCGATGAGCCGGGCGGCTATGTCCGCGAGCACGCCAGTAGGGAACGTGCCGGGGTCGGGGAACCCGCCGGAGAAAGTGATCACGTCGGACGCGCCGGCCAGAGCCAGGATCGCGGTGATCTCACCGCCGCCCAGGCCTTTGGTGCGTCTCGCGAGCCCGGCGTCCCAATCAAGACCCGCCGCTCTGCCGGTCGAGCCAGTGCTGTTAAAGCCGGTGTCACTGATGCTGGTGCCACTCTGGTCAAGTGCTGCGGTCATCGGCGCTTCCGTCTCTTGACAGGCCATCTTACGAATGTAAGAATTTTCCATCTTCTGCTTTACAGAGGTAACCCCACCGCCCTCAGCATAACTCAGATTAGTCCGGTCTACGAACGGTTAGCTGGCATATGACATCCGTCTCGGCGCCCCTCGCGAGGCTGACCGAGGTCCGCTCCGCCCCCCCGGCACCGGTGGAGGTCGACGACCTCGACCTGGCGCTGTTGCGTGCGCTCGCCACGGACGCCCGCCAGTCGCAGCGCGCGCTTGCGCGGCAGATAGAGATGTCGCCGCCCGCTGTCGCCGACAGGCTGGCCAGGCTCGAGCGCAGCGGTGCGATCCGCGGCTACCGGGTCGACGTGGACTGGGCTGCCCTTGGCTACCCGGTCGTGGTCTACCTCGCCGTGACCGCCGGGCCCGGCATGGATCTCAGCGAGATCATCGAGGCGATCCGCGCGCTGCCCGAGGCCGAGGACATGAGCGTCGTGACCGGCGGCCTGGACCTGCTGGTACGGCTCCGGGTGCGGGACCACGCGCACCTGCGCGCACTCCTGCTGGACAAGATCTTCCAGATCAACGGCGTGCAGCGGACCGAGACCTTCCTGTCGCTTGCCGACGTCGAGTCGGAAAACTTCACGGCCGCGATGATCGACCAGATGAGCCAGCGTCGCGGCGAGGCCAGAATCGGAGGACATTCAGGTGACAGACACCAGCCCGGCCGGTAGCAGCCCGTCGGCGTCGGGGGCATCCCCGGGCCGCAGCGACGCGCACGGCGTGGGTCAGCCGGGCTTCGTCGCGCGGAACGGCCTGTACACACCCGAGCAGGCGGCAGCAGCCCAGGAAGTGGCCGACAAGATCCGCGCGCTTGACCTGCGGACCGTGCGGCTCGTGGTGGTGGACCAGCACGGCGTGCCGCGCGCCAAGTCACTGTCGCCCGAGGTGGCGATCGCGGCGATGGCCAACGGGCTGGACTTCTCCGGCGCCATCTACAGCCTCGACACGGGCAACCAGGTGTTCGTCCCCGCGTTCGCGTCCGGTGGCGGGTTCGGAATCGCGGAGTTCACGGGATTCCCTGACATCGTCCTCGTGCCCGACGCGACGACGTTCCGCGTCCTGCCGTGGGCCGACAGGACAGGCTGGATGCTGTGCGACACCTACTTCGCCAACGGCCAGCCGGTGCCGCTGGACGGTCGCGGCCTGCTCCGCCGGATGCTCGCCGAACTGAACGACGCCGGCTTCGGCTACCTGGCCGGGATCGAGATCGAGTACTACATCGTCAAGGTCGACTCGCAGCACGTGCTGCCGGACGACGCCGGATTCACCCCGCCGCCACCGCCGGTCAGCGTGTTCGAGCGCGGCTACCAGTACCTGTCGGAGGTCCGGCTGGACAGCGTGGCAGACACGCTCGAGGCGGTGCGCGACGGGCTGACCGCGATCGGGCTGCCACCGCGGTCGATGGAAGACGAGTGGGGCCCCGGCCAGATGGAGTTCAGCTTCAGCCCGATCGCGGGGCTCGCGGCCGCCGACGCCGTGGTGCTGTTCCGGTCTGCGGTCAAGCAGATCTGCCAGCGCCGGGGGCTGCTCGCCAGCTTCATGTGCGCGCCCGCGCTGCCGAACTTCTTCCCCTCGGGGTGGCACCTGCACGAGTCGCTGAGTTCCCTGCAGGACGGCCGGAACGTCATGGCCAGCAACGACGACTACCTGTCCGCGACCGGGCGGCAGTTTGTCGCCGGGCTGCTTGACCACTCCCTGCCGATGAACGTGTTCGCCACGCCGACCGTCAACGGCTACAAGCGGTACCGGCCGTACTCCTTCGCGCCCGACCGGGTGTGCTGGGCGCTGGAGAACCGCGGCGCCCTGGTCCGGGTGCAGGGTGCGCCGGGCGACGCCAACAGCCACGTCGAGATGCGGATGGGCGAGCCTGCCGCCAACCCCTACCTGTATATGGCGGCGAACATCGCCGCCGGGCTGGATGGCATCCGGCGCGCGCTGGTCCCGCCACCCCCGGTCGAGGCCGACCCGTACGCCACCGACAACACCCCGCTGCCGACGTCGCTCGCGCAGGCCATCACCGAACTCGACCGCGATGCGTTCTTCCGCAAGGCGTTCGGCGACACGCTGGTCGACTACCTGCTGCAGATGAAGCGCGCGGAAGTCGCGCGCTACGACGCGGCCATCGCGGAGAACCCGCCGGCCGCTCTGCAGGTCACCGACTGGGAAATGCGCGAGTACTTCGAGTTCTACTGACCCTGGGAGGGTGCCATGGCATTGCAGCACATCGTGCTGTTCAGCTTCCCGCGCGAACTGTCGGCTGCGGAGGCGGCGGAGATGCGGGACATGGTCGCCTCCTGGCCCGCCGAGATCGGCCTGATGACCAAGTGCCGCCTCGGCACCGACCTGACAGGCGCGCGCACCCGCGGCTACTCACAACTTCTCTACACCGAATTCCCCGACGTAGACACGATGAACGCCTACCGCGCACATCCCGCGCACATCAGGTTCATGGACTGGCTGACGGAACGTGACTGCACACCGCTGGCCTTTGACTACCTGCTAGACGAGCACACAGTCCTCATGACCGAATCAGGACCGAAGTAAGAGAGGAGCGGACCCATGGCCAAGACCAGTCCCGACCTGATTGTCGGCGCCGCCTCCGGCGAGCTAGCGCACGGCTCATTGCGCCTGTGGGACGCCATTGCGATCTCCGTGTCAGTGCTTGCGCCTGGCATGGCGATGCTGCTGAATGTGTCCGGAGTCGCCACCACCGCGGGTGGCTCCACACCGCTCGCGTTCGTGCTGGGCGGCGTCGCCTGTCTCGCGCTAGCCTTCGTGGTGATCGGCTTCACCCGGCGGATGGCGTCGGCCGGATACGCCTACACCTATGCCAGCCGCAGCCTCGGCAAGCACGCCGGTTTCATGGCGGGCTGGCTGTACTTCTTCGGCTTCATCTGCTTCGTGCCGATGACGATGTCCGGCGTTGGCTACCTCGCAACTGACCTGCTCGGGATCGGCACTGGCTGGTGGATCCTGTTCTTCTTCATCGGCATGGTCCTGATCGTCTTGCTCTCGGTGGTGCGGATCAAGGTCACCACCAGAGTCCAGTTGATCGTGGGCATCGCCACCGTGGCTGTCATCGTGCTGGTTGACCTGATCACGACCGCCAAGGGCGGCGTGCATGGCCAGGCCGCCGGCGCCTTCACGTTCGGCCACACGCTCACCGGCGGATTCAACGGGGTGTTCTACGGCATCATCCTCGGCGTCACCTCCTACATCGGGTTCGAGACTGCGGCGGACTTCGGCGAGGAGACGGCGCAGCCGCGTAAGTACATCCCGATCGCCGTGATCGTCGCGACGCTGTTCGCCGTCGTGTTCTACGTGTGGACCACGTACGCGGAGACGATCGGGTACGGGGTCGGCAACGGTGCAAAGTTCGCGGCCGACCCGGTAGCCCTGCAGACGATCGCGAACATCTTCATCGGCTCATGGCTCGGCACCCTGGTACTGCTCGGCGGCATGCTGTCGGCCTTCATCGTCTGCGTCGCATGCGCAACGGCCGCGGCCCGTACCCTGTTCGCGATGGGCCGGGAGGGCGTGCTGCCGTCCGCGTTCGCCCGTACCCACCACCGGTTCAAGACGCCGGTCAACGCGATCCTGACGGTGACGGTTGTGTCGATCCTGATGGCGCTGCTGATGGGCTACCCGCTGTACGACAGCGCGTTCGGGCGGCCGTTCAGCAATTACTACTTCTGGGCGACCGTCGGCACGCTGGCGATCATCGTCGTGTACGGCATGCTGTGCTTCGGCGGCATCGTCTTCTTCTACCGGACCCGCGCCACCCGGCGGTGGAACCCGCTCGTGCATGTCGTCGTGCCGCTCGTCGGCGCCGCTGTGTTCGGTGCTGCGCTGTACGGATCCATTTACCCGGCACCGCCCGGCATCCTCAAGTGGACTCCGTACGTGGCTCTGGTCTGGCTGGTCATCGGCATCGTCGTGCTGGTCTGGCTGCGCCTCACGCGGCCAGAGTCGGTGGCGCAGATCGGCTCGATCCTCGGCGAGGAGGGCGGTGTCGAGGCAGAGGTGCTCGACACCGTCTGACCTCAGCGTTATCGCGGGTGGGCGGCCGGCGCCGCCGGCCGCCCACCCGCGATATCTCCGGCTCTGGCCACACAATGGGCCGTCGCCTGTCAGCTGGCAGGCTTCACCGGCGCCAGGGAGTTGCCAGGCGCGATCTGTGCGCAGTCGTTCGGGGCCTGGACCCCGGCAAAGAGTTCGCCAAGCCAGGCCAGGGCGGCCGGCGCCCACACCGGGAACGTCGTGATGTGGCTCAGGGCGTCGTATTGCGTGTAGTCGACCGCCGCGCCAGCGTCGCAGAATTTCCGGGCCAGGGATCTCACGTCCCCTGCGATCATCACCCCGTCGCCGGGACCGATGCCTGGCTTGTCGCCTGGAGTTCCCTCGAGAGTGCCGTCCGCTCCCTGGCCGATGAACATGGGGATCGTGGGAGATCTCCGGCTGCCGGCATTAAGCTCATTCTCGACCCGGACGAGGGCGGGAATGCTCGCCGGGTTCGCGTACTGCGGCTTGACTAGCTGAGCGAAAGTCAGCCCAGGGTACTGGCCGAGGACATTGATGATCGAGGCCTTCTGAAGCTTGCGGTAAAGCTGAAGGCCGTAGCCGCTCAGGTAGCGCGTGATGTCGAGATGGAAACTCCGCGCAATGCCGATGATGGCCATCGGCAAGATGCCCGCCCAGTCCAGGCTTCCGCTCACGTAGCTGAGGTTGTGGGCCGGGTCGACGAGCACGCCGCCTTCGGCCGCGCCGACTAGCTGCCGATTGACGCCGGGGGCGTACTTCGGTGCCAGCTGTGCTGCCCAGTCGGTCGCGATGGCGCCCCCGGAGTAGCCGAGCAGGCCAACAGGCGTGCTCGCGTTCAGGCCCGTCAGCGAGGACCCGGTCGCGGCCCGTATCGAGTTCAGGGTGTTAATCCCGTACACCGGCCCGCTGGCAAAGTCAGC
>JASHTT010000114.1 GCA_030040415.1 Streptosporangiaceae bacterium
GCGGGGAGGGTTCCCCTTGTGTCGCAATCTGGCACCTGACACGTTGACCGGTGAGCGTCCGGTTGGTCGCGGAGATTGTCGGCCCGGTGGTCTGGAATGGCCAGCCGGGCTACTGGCGGAGGGTAGGGCAGACGCATGGCAGTAGCAGCTGAGCCCGAGGTGACCGGTCACGGCGGCCCGCGAGGGCGGCGTCCGAGGGGCCGTGGCGCGGCAGTAGTGGCTGCGTTGTCATGTGCGATTCTGCTGGCCGGCAGCGGTGCGGCGGCGGCGACGCCGGTTGCGCGCGCGGCCGCGACGGCTGGAGCTGCGCAGGTCCACTGGGGGAAGGTGGAGTTGGTGCCCGGCCTGGCGGCGCTGAACAAGGGCGACTGGAATTCCAACTACAACCCCCCAAGCGCCTCGGTCAATTCGATCTCCTGCTGGGGGTCGGGCGGCTGCGTGGTCGGTGGCTTCTATACCGACCAGAACGAGCATTTGCAGGCGTTCGTGGCGATGGAGCGCAAGGGCCGGTGGGGCAAGGCGGTGGAGGTGCCGGGCACAGCGGCACTGAATCAGGGCGGGAACGCCGAGGTCGGCCAGGTATCGTGCGCGCCGACCAGCGTGTGCGTGGCGGTGGGGACCTACACCAGCAAGGCCGGCGGGCAGTGGTTCACGGTGACCGAGCGCGATGGCGCCTGGGGCAAGGCGGCGGAGGTGCCGTACCCGGCGCTGAGCAAGGCCTCGATCGGCACGGTGTGGTGCGCGCCGGGCGGATTGTGCGCGGCCGGGGGAACCTTCACCGACTCCGCCGGCACCACCAACGCGTGGGTGCGGACGGAGGTGCAGGGCCGCTGGCAGCCCGCACTGGAGGTGCCGGGTCTGGCGGCGCTGAACACCGACGGCAACGGCTCCCCTGTGTCTTCGAGCGTTGACTCGGTGTCGTGTGCGTCGGCGGGCAACTGCGCGGCCGGCGGGCAATACGTCACCAACCCCCCGTACAACCCTCCGCCCAGTCAGGCTTTCGTGGTCACCCAGACCAACGGCACCTGGAGCAAAGCCGAAGAGGTGCCCGGCCTCGACTCCCTCAACGGAGGGCAGCAGGCCGAGACCACGTTCATGGCGTGTCCGTCGGCGGGCAACTGCACCGCGGCCGGGTCTTACGCGCCGAACAACCTCAATACGTGCTTCCCGGACTCGACGTGCTACACGGTGTTCGTGGTGAACGAGAAGCACGGCAGTTGGGCGCAGGCGACCGGGCCCAACGAGTTCGGCAGCGTGTCGGGGCTGACCTGCCCGGCCACCGGTGACTGCGTGGCGGCCGGGGCCCAAGTCGACGGGCAGGGTAACCCAGCCGGCGAGGTGCTGAGCGAGACGAATGACCACTGGACCACGCCGCTGATACTTGCCAGCACTCAGAATGTCGACTCGGTGTCTTGCTCCTCGCCCGGCTATTGCGCCGCTGGCGGAAACGGCGACCATAGTGGCATCGAGACGGCGTTCGTGATCACCGAGTCAAAGGGCACCTGGGGCACGCCGGTAAGCCCGACAGGCCTGCCGGCTCAGTACAGTGCGACGATCAGCGCGGTGGCGTGCCCGCCGAAGATCACACTCTGCATCGCCGGGGGCCTCGAGACCCCCGCCAACAGCACCCGCTCGGAGCCATTCATCGTCAGCCAGACTGGGTAACGGCCCGGCGACTCCGCCAGGAACTGGCGCGGCGACGAGGAAGCAGGGGCCGAGCCGGAGCAACGGACGGCCTAGGCGCGGGCGATCACACGCAGACCACGATCACGATGAGGTGAATGCAGCCGCCGCCTGTCGGGCTTGGTGACGGCGACGGGCTCGGCGCGGGCGATGAGCTAGGCGAGGATGACGGGCTCGGCGCGGGCGACGTGCTTGGTGCTGGTGATGTGCTGGGCGCGGGAGACGGTGACGGGCTAGGCGACGGCTCCGGCGAACCTGTTGTCCTGCCGGTGGGCGTCGGCCGGGGCTGGCTGGTCCGGCCAGCGGAGGAAGGAGAGGTCACCGGCGCGGGGACGGAAGATGGCCGTGGTCGGCCGGATTGCACGCGTGTCCCGGGCGCGGTGTGGGGTGAGGCCTGGATAGAAGGCGCGCCGAGCGCGCCGCCGATGTGGATTGCGTGCGGCACGACCGCGACGTAGGCCGCCGCCGCGGCGGCGAGCACTGCCGCTGAACCAGCGGCCACCCAGGCCGGATGCGCGCGCAGCGTCCCGGCCAACTGCCGCACGCTAGCCAGCCCGCGCACGCTGCCGAGCCGCACCGTCCCGGCAAGCCGCCGCGCACCGCTGGCGGCCTGGCGGGCGCCGGCCAGCCGCCGAGTGACAGCCGCTCCATGGCGCACGACCCCATCGGGGCGGCGCAATACCGCCAGCGCGAGCAGCGGAACGGGCAGCAGCGCGGCGTCGCGCCAGCCTGCCCGGCGTGAGGCGCGCAATGCCGCCCGTACCGCCGCACGCTGCCGGTCAGGAGACAGGTCGTCCGACACGTAGACCGTCAGCTCGCCATCCGGCCCGCGCCTCGCGATCGCGGACAGGCCCGGCGGCAGGGAGATATGGCTGAGCCTGATCACGAGCCACTCCCCGCCGAAGACGCGGGCGATGCGAGCTGCCAGATGGTTGTCCACCACTCGCGCGGATCGCCGGCGCCGCTGACGACCGCGATCACGTCGGTCCCTGCTACCTCGAGCCGGACCGGCACCTCATGCCGATGCAGGTCGCGCGCCGCGGCGAGCAGTTCCGGTGGCAGCGGCTCCGATGGCACCCGCGCGCCAGCACCACCAGCACCACCAGCAGAACCAGCGCCGCCAGCAGCAGCACCAGCCGCCGCCGCTACGGCCTCCATGAAGTCCAGCCTGCGGCGCAACTCATCACGGTCGGCCTTGGCCGCCGCGGCTTCAGCCTCAAGCTGGCGGATGCGGTCCAGCGTCGCGTCGCGGGGAAGGCTCCGCCGCAGACGGGCACCTAACCGCTGCCTCCGCCACACTGCGCTTGCCTTTCCGGTGACCCCTTCTGGCGCACATCCCAGGATGCTCCGTTTTACCGTCCTTGGTCTAGAAGGTCAGCACCAGCCGGCCCCTCGTGCCGCCTGCCTCGAGCCTGCGGTGTGCCTCCGCAGCTTCCTCGGCCGGCATCTCGGCGGCGACCCTGAGTGTCAGCTTCCCGGCGGCGGCGAGCGCGGCAAGCTCGGCGAGTTTGTCACCGGCGTGCAGGTACTCGCCGACCCAGACGAGGTGCACGGTGATGCCACGCTCGGATTCCGCGCCGAACGGCCGGACCGCCGCCACCTGTCCGCCGTCCCGCACGGCGGCCAGCACCGGTCCGCCGATGAGCGCGGCATCCAGCACTGCGTCCACACCGTCCGGTGCCTCCTGCCTGATGGCCGCCACCATGCCGGGCCCGCGCTCGACGACGACATCCGCGCCGAGGCCCTTGACAAGCTCGGCATCGGCCGGGCTTGCATCGGCGATCACACGCAGGCCCTCAGCTACCCCGAGCTGGATCGCGTAACCGCCGACCGCGCCAGCCGCGCCGGTTACGGCAAGCGTCGAGCCCGGTGGGAGCGCAAGCAGGTCGAGCGCGAGCCGGACCGTCAGCCCGTTCATCGGCAGCGTTGCCGCAGCGGCCAGGCCGATCCCGTCGGGCACCCGCGCGACCGAGTCGGCTGGCACCACGACGTACTCAGCCTGCGCGCCGCTCGATCCGGACGGCAGCACGATCGCCATGACCCGCTCGCCGGGCTGCCAGTCTGCCCCGGCTCCGGCCGCGTCGACGACGCCAGCAGCTTCCATGCCGGGAACGTAGGGCGGCGGCTTGTCGCCCCGGATCCGCATACCGACCCGGAGGCCGGTGTCGGTCGGGTTCACAGTGGCCGCCGCCACCCTGATCCGGACCTCGCCGTCACCGGGTTCCGGCACTGGCAGCTCGACTATCTCAAGGACCTCCGGTCCGCCGAACCTGTTCACGCCCACAGCTCGCATCGCAAACTCCCAGGTAGTTGTCAGATCCCTGCGCGGGCACGCGCCTCGCGGCAGATGGACAGCAGCTCGTCGACGCCCCGCACGCTCAGATGCGGTCGCTGCGCGGCGGGCAGCCCGTCGAGCGAGGCCGCGTCCGCGAGGCCGGACGTGACGGCGATCGCCAGCGCGCGGCCGCGATGCGCCATCGCCACCTCGAGGTCCGGGGCGTCGCCGACGACGGCGAGATCGGCCGGGCGGACATCGAGCACTGCCGCGGCGCCGCGCAGCGCCGCAAGGGCCGGCTTGCCGACCACCTCGACCCGGCAGCCGGTCAGGCTCTTGAGCATCGCGCAGATCGCGCGCGACGTGCCGAGCGCCCGACCCTGCGCCGTGGCGAAGAACATCGACTGCGATGCGCTGTACACGGCGGCGCCGGCCCAGACGGCGTGCACGGCAGACTCGAGCGCCGCCATGGTGAAGTCCGGATACCAGCCCACGAGCACGGCGTCCACGCCAGCGGGCGGGGCAGCGTCCGGCAACTCGGCCGCCATCAGCGGCTCGATGCCGGCCTCCCGCAGCGGCTCGGCGAGTGCATGCGTGCCGAGCACCAGCACGCGCCGGTAGCCGCGCCTGGCAAACACGGCGACCGCGCTGCTCGCGGGCGTCAGCATCGCGCCGTCGGCGACCTCGAACCCGATCGACGCGAGCACCCGTGCGTACTGGCGCGGCGTTTTCGTCGTGCCGTTGGTAAAGATCGCGAAGGGCGTGCCTTGCGCGGATAGCCAGCGCGTGATCTCCAGTGCACCAGGAAGGGGAACGAGCCCGGAGTTGTAACGGTCGCCGAGTACCAGGGTGCCGTCGAGGTCGAACAAGAACCCGCGCGCGTCCCGGAGCCGCTGCCGCACCGCAAGCTCGGTCACCGCTGAACTCCCCTGACTGGCGGTCCCGCCGTGCCGCGCAGCTCGAGCCGGAAGCCCTGGCGCTCGACGATCAGGTCGTCGACAGGTGGCCGGGTTTTCAGGCCTGCCAGCAGCTCGGTGACCGCCGCCAGCTCCGGGTTGTAGTGCCGGTTCGCCGGGCCGGCCGCGAGCATCGCGTCGACCTGCTCGGCGGGCATCGTCGCACGCAGCAGCAATTCCTCGTCCGGCAGCGATGGCCCGAGGCGCTTGCGCAGTTCACCGGGCGGCAGCGGCGGCGGCTCGGCCGCGAGCTGCGCGGCGCGCGGCAGCGACAGGATGCGGTCCCGCACGTTCTCGTCGACCGGCGCCGTCGGCCTGCCGAACCGGCCGAGCACGTACAGGATGGTCTGGTCGGGCACGTTGGCGTAACGCTCGCTGCCGATCACGTTGTAGAGCGCCTGCCCGCACACCATCTGCGGGAACGGGGTCACCATGATCGGGTAGCCCAGCTCGGCGCGCACCCGGCTCACCTCGTCCATGACAGCGCCGAACCTGTCGAGCAGGCCGATCTCGGCGAGCTGGCGCTTCATCGTGGTGATCACGCCGCCAGCCACCTGATGGCGCAGGAAAGACGCGTCGTAGGGCTGCGGCGTGCCGGCCGGCAGGCCCTGCGCCTGCGACAGCCTGATGAAGTACGCAGCCACGAGCGCCAGCGCCCGGTCGTCGATGTCCACGGTGTGACCGAGCTCGCGCAGGTTGGCGATCAGCTGCTCGCCGTCCGGCAGCGAGGTGCCGTCGGACAGCGCGCCGCAGGCAACCTGGAGTACCCGGACGCCAAGTTCGGCCGCCGTGAGGTAGGACAGCTGTGACAGCCCGATCGTGCAGTGCGAGTGCAGTTCGAGCGGCTTGTCCCCGAGCTTCGCGGCGACCGCGGGCAGCAGCGTGCGGGCGCGCTCTGGGGTGAGCAAGCCGGCCGGGTCCTTGACGTAGACCCGGTCGATGTCGGGGCAGGCGGCCATCTGCGCGGCAAGGCCGGCGTAGAAGGCGTCGTCATGCACTTGCGAGATTGTGTAGGTCAGCGCGCCGACGACCTCCGTGCCGCCCGCCCTGCGGATGGCCCGTGCGCTCGCCCGCACCGCGTCCATGTCGTGCATCGGGTCGAGGACGATGAACCGCGACATACCGGCGAGCACGAGCCGCTCGTAGGCCAGCTCGATCAGGTCCGGGTGGCACGGTTCCCACGAGATGAACCGCAGGCCCGAGCCGATGAACTGCAGTGGCGTGCGCGGCGCAGCCTGGTGGGTGAGCCGTATCCGCTCCCACGGGTCCTCGCGGTGCGTGCGCACGGCCACGCCCATGTGCGTGCTCGATGTGTAGTCGAGCGCGAGGAAGCCGACCCGGTCGAGCACGGGCGCGATCTGCAGGATGTGCGCCGTCCGCAATCCGGTGGCGCCCCACAGGCTCTGGTTGCCGTCGCGCAGCGAGACGTCAACGAGCTGGATGTCAGCCACTTCCGGCTCCGGCTGGGGCGGCGGCAGACCCGGCCAGGAAGCTGGCGAAAAAGCCGGTGTCGTATCCGCCGCGCTCGAATTCAGGCTGCGCGACAAGCTGCTCGTGCAGGCCGATGGTGGTGGCCACGCCGTCGATCCGGCAGCGCGTGAGCGCGCTGCGCAGCCGGGCTACCGCCTGCTGCCTGTCGGCGCCGCTGACGATGAGCTTGGCCAGCAGCGAGTCGTACCACGGCGGCACTGTCACGTCGGCCTGCAGGTGCGTGTCCACCCGGATGCCATGGCCCGCCGGGAACACCGCGGCGGTCACCGTGCCCGGGCTTGGCGTGAACTCCCGGGTCCAGTCCTCGGCGTTGATCCGGCACTCGATCGCGTGGCCGGACAGCCGGACATCGTGCTGGGCCAGCCGGAGCGGCTGCCCCTCGGCGACGGCGAGTTGCTCGGCGACAAGGTCGAGGCCGCAGATCGCCTCGGTGACCGGGTGCTCGACCTGGATCCTGGCGTTCATCTCCAGGAAGTAAAACGCCCCGGTCGCCGTGTCGACGAGGAACTCCACCGTGCCGAGGCCGCGATAGCCCAGGTGCGTGCCGAAGGCCACGGCGGCCGCGCGCAAGTCCGCTCGCAGGGCGTCGTCCAGCAGCGGGGCCGGGGCTTCTTCTACCAGCTTCTGGTAGCGGCGCTGCACCGAGCAGTCCCTGTCGCCGAGGTGGATGACGCTGGCGCCGTCGCCGAGCAGTTGCACCTCGACGTGCCTGCCCGCGGTCACGTACCGCTCCAGGTAGAGCCGCGGATCCGCAAACGCCGCGCTCGCCTCGGCCGTGGCGACCTCGACGACGGCGGCAAGCTGGGCTGGGTCGCAGGCCGGCCGCAGGCCGCGCCCGCCACCGCCGCCGACGGCCTTGACGAGCACCGGATAGCCGATCCGGCCGGCCAACTGCGCTGCCTGCGCTGCGGTTCCGGCCGGGCCACCTGGCAGCACAGGCAACCCCGCGGCGGCCGCGTGGCCGCGCGCGGCCAGCTTGTCACCGACGGCGCGCAGCACGGTGGCACTCGGTCCGACGAACGTCAGCCCGAGCCCGTCGCACGCGTCCGCCAGTGCAGGGTTCTCGGACAGGAACCCGTAACCGGGGTGGATCGCGTCCGCCCCCGCGGCCAGCGCCGCGGCGGTGACTGCGTCCACCGACAGGTAGCTCGCCGTAGCCTGACCGGGCCCGATCCGGATAACAAGGTCGGCTGCCCTGGCTGGCACCGCGTCGAGGTCGGCGTCGGAGGCGGCGAGCACGGTCTCGATGCCGAGGCGCTGGCAGCTGCGCAGGATTCGTACCGCGATCTCGCCCCGGTTGGCGATCAGCAGCCGCCGGATCCTCACCCGCGCGCCCCGGTTGCATCAAGCGCGATGCGCATCAACGGCTCGCCCTGCGGCGCGAACTGGGCATCGGCGACCAGGATCTCGGTGACCGTGCCGGTCAGGCCGGCGCAGACCGAGTTCATCAGCTTCATGGTCTCGATGATGCCGACCACCGTGTCCGGCTCGACGCGGCTGCCGACATCGATGAACGGCGGCGCGCCAGGGCGCGGCGCGCGGTAGAACGTGCCGAGCAGCGGAGCGCGCACGACAGCGCCCTCGCGGACCGCGCCCGCGCCGGCGGCGACCGGCTGACGGTCGAATGCTGGCTGCGCAGCAGGTTCCGCTGCCGCGCTGGCCTGCGTCGTGGCGTCGCCAAGACCCGCGGCAGTCGGGGGGTCGTCTCCCGGGTGGATGACAGTGGGTTCGGACAGTAGCTGCAGTTCCTGCGTCCACTCGCCGTCGTCCGTACGGCGCAGCGACAACGTGAAGCGTGTCGTGGACAGGTGCAGTTCGCGCACCGGCATGCTGTCGATCAGCTGCAGGATGTCCTGCACGTCGGCGCTCGTGAGATCCATCACCGGCCTTCGGGACTCCGGTCCGGCTGGCCGGCTCCGATCCGGATGCTGCGGCTGAGCCCGGCGAATACGTGGTCAACAGGGCTGCTCAGCGGCACGGCGATCGGCTGGCTGGCCCGGCTGGACCAGTACGTCTCCGGCCTGCTCTGCAGCAGCAGCACGCTCGGTGCTCCGGCTGCGATCGCCCACTCGATGTCCTGCGGCGCGCCGAAGTGCGCCTCCACGTGCCGGCCGAGCTTGGCCAGCGACCTGACCTCGTCGTCGGTCAGGCACGGCTGCTGCCGCAGCGGCTCTGGTACCTCGCACGCCACGACGCCGGAGCCGCTGTCGTCCATCCGATGCTGTTGCAGCTTGGCCGCGACGGTCCGGCTGAGGATCTCGCCGGTGACCTTGCTGAGCACGTACCGGTCCGGTGTCACGTCGCCACTGACCATGGCCGAACCGAGACCCCAGCTGGCCTCGACGGTGATCACCGAGCGGTCGCCTGTCGTCGGACTGCAGGTGAACATCACGCCGGCGCAGCGGGCGTCGACCATGCGCTGCACCACGACGGCCATCGCGAGATCCGCCTCGCCGATCCCCATCCGCCGCCGGTAGCTGGCCGCCTCGGTGTTGTACAGGCTGGCCCAGCAGGCGCGGACCCGGTCGGCGACCGTGTCGGCGCCGCGGACCCACAGGTAGGTGTCTTGCAGGCCGGCGAAGCTGGCCTGCGCGCTGTCCTCGCCCGTCGCGCTTGACCGCACCGCGACCGCGGCCTCGCCGTCGGCCAGCCCGGGATCCCCGCCCAGGTTGCGGTAGCCATCGGCTAGCTGCGCGGCGATATCGGCCGGCAGCGCGGCGTGCGCGATGCGGTCGCGGACCCGCTCGCAGGCCTGCTCTATGCCTTCGCGGTCATCGGGATCTAGCCGCTCGATCTCGGCCGGGATCGCTCGGCCCGGGTCCAGGGCGGCCATGGCGCGACGGAACGCCGCAGTGGTGACGACGAAACCCGCCGGGACGGCGACCCCGGCCCGGCACAACTCGCGCAGGCTTGCGCCCTTGCCGCCAGCCAGCGCCCGGTCGCCGGCGTCCGCCAGAGGCAGCAGCACCAACTCGGGGGGACGACCCGCCGAACCCCCCGCGGCGTGCGCAAACCCCGTCATCAGCCGATGACGGTGACGACCCCGCGGTCGCCGTCGACGCGGATGAGCTGGCCGGTCTTGATCTGCCTGGTCGCGTGGCCGGTGCCGACCACGGCCGGCATGCCGTACTCGCGGGCGACGATCGCCGCGTGCGACATAGTGCCGCCGATGTCGGAGACCGCTGCCTTGATCTTCCCGAAGACCGGAGCCCAGCTCGGTGCCGTGACCGGGCAGACCAGGATCTCACCGTCCCGGATCTGGCCTATCTCGTTGACGCTGCGCAGCACGCGAGCGGTGCCCTCGACGACGCCGGGCGACGCCGCGTACCCGTGGATCTCGGTACCGTCGGTCGCTGCCGACCATCTCTCTAGCGTCTCCGCGGTGATGCCCCACAGCATCCGCACCGCCGGGT
>JASHTT010000115.1 GCA_030040415.1 Streptosporangiaceae bacterium
GTCGTTGAAGCCGCGCACCATCCACAGGTCGCCGGTAATGACCAGCCGGGAAATCGACGCGTTGTCCGCGCCAATGAATGCGAACGGTCGGGATTGGCTGGCCAGCGCGAGCGCCTCGCCAATCACACCGCCGTGGGTGAACGCGGCGACGCGCTGACCCGGATGAGCCGCGGTCAGCCGCTCGATTGCGGCGCGGATCCTGGACGCGAACTCGGCGGCTGGTTCGGCGCCGGGTATGGCGTCCCAGCGCTCCTCCGCTCGCATCTGCAGGCTGACTGGGTGGCCGGTCGCCACCATCTTGCGGAACAGGCCGCCTTCCCACTCGCCGAGGTGCACCTCGCGCAGATCGGCATCCACCTGCGGGGCAAGCCCGAGTCGCGCGGCCAGCGGCGCGGCAGTCTGCGCTGTGCGGCGCAGGTTCGACACGTAGATGGCGTCCGCGCCCTCGGCAGCCAGGCGGCGGCCGAGGGCCGCGGCCTGCGCGACGCCTTCCGCCGACAACGATGGATCTCCCTGCCCGCCCACGAGGGGGAACGGGTAGCCATCCCGGTAGGCCTCCGACTGGCCATGCCGTACCAGTAGCAGTTCCGTCGCTCCGGCTGGCGGGTCGAACCTGCGCTGCCGGAATGCCGTTGGCTCTGCATCGCGATCATCGGCGTGCGTCACAAGCCATGAAGCCTACAGGTGCGCGGACAACTGCCGTTCCGCGGCTTCATGGCCGGTAGCGAGCATTTCCATGACAATTGATCTACCTTGCTAACTGCGGAGTCCTCGCCGTGCGACTCCTGGACGAGGGGGGCCGCGTCCTTGGCCATGGTCAGCCTCACCAACACAGATCCGTCGAGCCCGGACACGGCAGCCGCCCACGGTTCGGCGTTGCGCGCGTCCGAGGAGATCGGCCGGATTCCGTTTGTGCTGAGGATCGGCATCACCGGGCACCGCACACTGTCCGACCCCGATGCCGTCGCCGGTTCGCTGCGAGATGCGCTGCGCCTGCTGAGGCAGAAGTTCCCGACCGGCCCGGCGACCCCACTCGTGCTGGTCGCGGTGTCAGCGCTGGCCGAGGGTGCCGACAGGCTGCTGGCTGACCAGGTGCTGGCCGAGCCCGGCGCGCGCCTCGAAGCGGTCCTGCCCATGCCCCGCGCTGGCTACCTGAGGGACTTCAAGACCGCGGCGTCGCGGCGGGAGTTCAATCAGTTGCTCGCGCGGGCCAGCCGCGTCTCACAAGCGCCGCCGCGGGAGACCAAGGAGGCGGGCTACGAATGGGCGGGCCGGCACGTCGCGGATCGCTGCGACGTGCTGATCGCGGTGTGGGACGGCCTTCCCGGAAAGGGCCGCGGCGGCACCAAGGAGATCGTGGACTACGCGCGCGAGCGCCAGGTGCCGTTGATCTGGATCCGTCCGGGCGACGCCGATCTCCATCCGGAACTGGGCGTCGAGGCGGTGAGCCTCTTGCAGGACGCGGCGCGCGATCTCGACAGGTTCAACGCCGGGAGAATCCCCGAGCGGGTTTTCGAGTCCCAGGTGGCGAGCCAGCTGAGCCGCCTGGGCCTGGACGCGCTGGAGCGGCCCGCGCAGAACTCGTTCCTTGGTTACTGCGACGAAGTCGCCGCACGGCTCGTGCCGTTCTTTGTCCGCGCCGACGTACAGGCCCTCCGGCTGCAACGCAGGTTCCGGGTACTGAGCATGTCGACCTTCACGATGGCTGCCCTCGCCGTCGCGATCGTCGCCGTCCAGGTGAGCTTCTGGCCAGCCGCGAACTGGATCGTCGGCTTCGAGGTCCTGCTGCTGTTGCTGCTGCTGGCGATCCCGCTGCTCCGCGACAGGCTGCAGCTGCACGAGCGCTGGACGTCGTACAGATTCCTCGCTGAGCGCCTGCGCTCCGCCTATTTCCTCGCGCTGGCGGGAACGACGGACCGCGCGCATAGCCGCAGCGAGTCGTCTTTCTCCGATCCGTCAGTGGCCTGGATCGAGCGGGCACTGGCGGAGATTACGGCCGGGCGTCGTCATGAACGCTTCGCCGCCGTCGAGGTCGAGCCGCTGCACGACTATCTCAGCAAGTACTGGATCGGTGACCAGGCGTGCTACCACCACAAGGCCAGCATGCGCCATGAAAAGTGGGACAACTGGCTCCGGCGCGCGACGCTGGCGCTGTTCGGGATCACGCTGGTGTCCGCGGTGCTGCATCTAGCCGGCGCCGGGAGTCACGGCGCGGACCGGTCGACGCTCGCGGCCACGCTGATCGTCGTCTCGATATGCGTGCCGGCGATCGGCGCTGCGGTGCACGGAGTGCAGACCCAAGGCGAGTACCGGCGGCACTCCCGGCGCTTCGGACGGATGGAAACGCTGCTCCGGCAGTTGCGGAAGCAGATGGAGTCCGCACAGGACCTGGCCCACGTGCAGCTCATCGCCACCGAAGTGGAGCGCACCATGCGGGAGGAGGCCAACGACTGGTTCGGCGTCATGCGGTTCCACGACGTCGAACTGATCACCTAGCCCACGGCCTCCTAGTGCTGGTGCCCGTCCGGCTGCCGGACGCGATCGAACTCGGCATTCGGCTGGCTCACTTGTCCCGCAGCGACGTGTAGCTGCCGCGCCAGAAGACCAGCGGCGCGACGGTTCCGTCCCCGGTCTCCACCTCGCGCACGCGGCCCACGACGATCTCGTGGTCGCCGCCGGGCAGGTGGTGTTCCACCGTGCACTCGATGACGGCGATGACGCCGTGCAGGCGCGGGCTGCCGGTCGGACCGCGACGGTGCCGCACGCCGTCCCAGGCCGCAGCCAGCCCCCGCCGGGCGAAGTTGACGGACAGGTGTCGCTGGTCAGCAGCTAGCACGTTGACGGCGAACGCCCCGTGTGACCGCACTGCCTCGAGCGTGAGGCTTGACTTGTCAAAGCAGACCAGCACGAGCGGCGGGTCCAGCGACAGTGAGCTGACGGCGTTGGCCGTCGTGCCCACGGGATCGCCGTCAGCGTCGATCGAGGTCACCACCGTGACACCGGTGGCGAAGTGTCCCATCGCCTGCCGGAATTCGGCCTCGGCGAGGTACGCGGCTTCCAGGTTGGGTGCTGTCATGGTCAGATCTGGCCATGGTTCGGCGGCGGCACGTCGTTCAGCAGGTAGTTGCCGACGTGGTGGTACTTCCAGTCGACGGGATCATGGCTCGCGTGCGTGCGGGCGTTGCGCCAGTGACGGCTCAGGTCGTAACGCTGGTCTGCCGCGCTGGCGCCGCTCAGCGAGAACAGGTCGCTGGCCACCTCGACGGCGATCTCGCTGGCGAAGGCCTTCGCTTCCGCGACCGCCAGCGAGCCGCGGGCAGCTTGCTGCGCGTCCCGAGGATGGAGCGTCACCTCGTCCAGCGTCGCGGCCGCAGACCTCAGCAGCGCTTCCGCGGCGTGCACCTGAGCGGCCTGCCGGCCGTACCGGCCGATGACGTGCGGGTCGAGGCTGGCGCGCTCGGCCCATCCGGCACGGGTTGCCTCGAAGAACGGGCGCGCCCTGGTCCGGACAAAGTCCCCGGCGTCACGCAACGCGGCACCCGCGATGCCGACCTGGATCGCGGTGTGCACGAGCTGCGCCCGGGCGCCAAGCTGCTGCGGCACCTGGAACGCGCGCTCGTACGGCACGACAAGTTCCGGATCGACCGGCACGTCGTCGAACGTCGTCGTACCGCTCACCGTGGCCCGCTGTCCCATCACGTCCCAGTCATCGTCGACCGTGACGCCCGGCGCGTCCCGCTCGACGAAGGCCAGCACCAAGCGCCCGTCACCGTCGAGCGCGCTGACCCCGATCCAGCGCGATGTGATCGCGCCGGTGCAGTAGTACTTGCGGCCACGCAGTACGAGCCCGCCGTGGGTCGCGGCAAGCCGCGTCTTCAGGTCCTGGGCGTGCTGGCCACCGCGCTCGGCTAGTCCGTTTCCGAGCCGCCCCCCGCTGAGTACCGAACCAAACAGCCTGTGCTGCTGCGCGTCGTTCCCCCATACGGCAAGGACGTCAACGAAGAGGAAATGCGCCTGCGGAACCTGCGCAATGGCGGGGTCTACCAGGGCTATCGACCGGATCACCTCGGCCAGCACGCTGGCCGGCAGGCCGGCGCCGCCGTGCTGCGCCGGCACGGTGATGCCGAGCAGCCCGCTAGCGTCGAACGCGGCCAGCTCGGCTGCGGGAACCGTGCCCGACCGGTCCCGGTCGATCACGCCGCTGGCGATGGAGGCGGCGTAGTCGCGGGCGACCGCGGTCGCGTCGGCGCCGTTGCCGATCCTGGTCACGGGTATTGCTGGGGCAGTCACGGGGCAACCTCCACGCGGTGTTCGGCTGGCGCCGGCGCCAGCAGGCCTCGGGCTCGCAAGACAGGCATGACACCCTCGCCGACCTGGTAGGCCTCCTCCAGGTGCGGGTAGCCGGACAGAATGAACTCGTCGATGCCGAGCTGGTGGTACTCGGCGATCCGGTCGGCTACCTCCTCGTGACTGCCGACCAGCGCGGTACCCGCGCCGCCGCGGACCAGGCCAACCCCGGCCCACAGGTTCGGGGATATTTCCAGCGCATCGGTACGGCCGCCGTGCAGCGCGGTCATCCGCCGCTGGCCTTCAGACTGGGACGCACGCTGGATCGCCTGAGCCCGCTCGATGGCCGCCGCGTCCAGGCCGTCGAGCAGCCGCTGGGCCTGCGCCCAGGCATCGTCCGCGGTGTCCCGCGCGATCACGTGCAGCCGGATGCCGAAGCGCAGCTCCCGCCCAGCCACCTTGGCCTGTTCCCGGACCCGGTCGAGCTTCTCGGCCACGGCGCCCGGCGGCTCGCCCCAGGTGAGATAGACGTCAGCGTGCGCGGCCGCGACCTCGATCGCGCCATCGGACGACCCGCCCAGATAGATCTCCGGCCAGACCGGAGCCGGGACGATCTGCGCGCGGCGGACGTCGATGAACTCACCGGTGAAGTCGACCGGCTGGCCGGACCACAGCTGCCGCACCACGTGCAGGAACTCGCCCGCCCGGCGGTACCTGGCGGCCTTGCCGAGGTGGTCACCGAACCGCTGTTGCTCAGCGTCATCCCCGCCGGTCACGACGTTCAGCAGCAGGCGGCCCCTGGACACGCGCTGGAAGGTGGCCGCCATGTGCGCGGCCAGGGTCGGGGACATGAGCCCAGGCCGGAACG
>JASHTT010000013.1 GCA_030040415.1 Streptosporangiaceae bacterium
GGACAGCAGCGGCAGCGCGGACAGCAGCGGCAGCGCGGCTTGCCGCGGCGGCGGCGCGGACGGCGGTGTCGCGCCGGGTGTTGTCGCCCTCGTGGGCGGCGGCCCCGGCGACCCGGGCCTGATCACGGTGCTTGGCCGGCGGCTGCTGGCCGAGGCCGATGTCGTGGTGACGGACAAACTGGCGCCGCGGTCGCTGCTCGCCGAGCTGGACCCGGATGTCGAGGTGATCGACGCCGGGAAGGCTCCGCACGCGCACAACCTCAGCCAGGACGAGATAAACGAGCTGATAGTGGCCCGTGCGCTGAACGGTCAGCGGGTGGTCCGGCTCAAGGGCGGCGACCCATTCGTGTTCGGCCGGGGCGGCGAGGAAGCGCTCGCTTGTGTGCGCGCGGGAGTCCCGTTCCAGGTCGTGCCGGGTGTGACGAGTGCCGTGGCGGTACCCGCCTACGCGGGCATCCCAGTCACCCACCGAGGGATCACCCAGGACTTCGCGGTCGTGTCCGCGCATCTGGACCCGTCTCATCCCGGTGCCACGGTTGACTGGGACTCGCTGGCCCGCGGCCCAGGCACGCTCGTCCTGCTGATGGCCGTCGCGCATCTGGACCTAGTGGCCGCCGAGCTCGTCAAGCGTGGCCGCGCAGCGGCCACTCCGGTGGCCGTGATCAGCGATGGCACGACGCCCGATCAGCAAGTGCTGACATCGACGCTGGGCGACATCGCGACTGACGCAGCGCAGGTCGGCATACAGCCGCCCGCTGTGGTCGTCATCGGCGAGGTCGTCCGGCTCCGCGAAGCTCTTGCGGCAACAGGGAAGGCAACGGCATGAGCCAGCCAACACTGCTCGCGGTCGCGCACGGCAGCAGGAACCCGGCAGCCGCCCAGGTCATCCGCAATCTCGCTGGTCAGGTTCGCCGCCTGGCACCGGTACTGGACGTACGTGTGGCGTTCCTCGGCCACTCCGACCCGTCGCTGCCGGACGAACTCGACGCGGCCGGGGCCGACACCGTCGTCGTACCGCTGTTGCTGTCTGCCGGCTACCACGTGACCGCCGACATAGCCGGGGCCGCTACCTCGGCAGGGGCGCGGGTCGCGGCCGCGCTTGGGCCGGACCAGCTGCTCGTGACCGCGCTGACCGCAAGGCTCGCGGAAGCCGGCGTGCCGGACGGCACCCCGGTCGTGCTCGCTGCCGCCGGGTCCGCGGACCCGGCGGCAGCAGCCGACGTCCGCCAGCAGGCCGACCTGCTCGCCAGCGCCCTGGATGCCCCCGTGCTGGCGGCGTTCGCCACCTCGCCGCAGCCGGCTGTCAGCCAGGCGGTCGCGTCGCTGCGCTCAAGGACTGGCGGGCCGGTCGCCGTCGCCAGCTACCTGCTGGCTCCTGGCCAGTTCCAGGACCAGCTCGCCGGGAGCGGCGCCGACTGGGTAACCGAGCCGCTCGGCGGGCACCCGGCGCTGGCCGGGCTCGTCATTGACCGCTACCGGGTCGCGCGGTCCGCCAAGACTGGCTCCGGCGTCGCAGCAGCCGCGAGCTGACGGCTAGCAGCTCATCGGCGGGACGCGCGAGTGACACCGGCTCGGCCGATCGGCCAGGTGCCGGGACGCTGAGCGGCGCTGCGGCCAGCCTGAGCCGCACGACGGCGAACGCGAGTACGACAAGCACAGCGAAGATCACGTACGAGCTGCCGATGACTTGCTCCCAGACGGCCCAGCGCAGCTCTCGGTGCCGTCCGGAGGGAAACCACCACTGCGCGCCCGCAGCGAAGACGACCACCCCGGCGATTGCCGTTATTCCAAACAGCCGGGAGGCGTAGCGACGGCTGAGGCCGCCGAGCGTCACGAGCGCCGGAACTATCCACACCCAGTGGTGCGACCACGAGATCGGCGAGACCAGCAGGGCGGCCAGGGCGTTTAGCGACAGGGCCCAGGCTGGTTCCGACGCAGCGAACGCGCGGCGCATCCCGAGCCAGGCGGCCACCACGACCACCGCGGACAGTGCCAGCCAGACGAGCGTCCCGCCCGCGGTTCGCGGGTCGAGGCCGGCCCTGGCGAGAACTGCCTGGATGCACTGGTTGGCCGCGTAGGCCGCGTTGCCGATCCGGCCGACCGACACCGCCACGCTGGTCCAGTACCGGACCGAGTCTTGCCAGGCCAGCAGAAAGCCAGCGCCGGTGGCGATCAGAAACGACGACGCAGCCATCGCCGCTGCCCGGAAGTCCCTCCTCACCAGGAAGAACAGCACGAAGCCGGCTGGCGTCAGCTTGATCGCGGCGGCGAGACCGACGAGCACGCCACGAGGCCAGCGCGGTGCTCTGGTCAGGCAGTCGAGCGAGACAAGCGCCATGAGCACGATGTTGATCTGGCCGTACAGCAAGGTGTTGCGCACCGGTTCGAGGAACAGCGCTGGCGGCAGCAGCCACAAGATCGCCCAGCGCCACCGGCCTGTCGGCGCACCCGACCCGGTCGCCCCAGCCGGCCCGGTCGCGGCGGCCAGTCCGGTCGACGCAGCTGACTCCGCCGGCGCAGCCGACTCCGCCCAACCAGTCGGCCCCCGGGCCGCAGCCGGCCCCACAGACTCTGTCGCCGCAGCCGACTCCGCCGGACCAGCCGACCCAGTCGGCCCAGCCGCGCGGGGCAGGAAGATCCGCAGTACGAGCGCGAGCAAGGCGACGCTGCAGACCGTTAGCACCGTGCCGGCGACGGTCATCGGCATGAGGGCCAGCGGTGACACGAGAACGGCCGCGATCGGCGGGTACG
>JASHTT010000116.1 GCA_030040415.1 Streptosporangiaceae bacterium
GCACCCGACTCGGTGGGCGGTACAGGCTCGAGGACAGGGTCGCCTCGGCAGGCGGCTGGTCCGCCTGGAAGGCGATCGACGAGATCCTCGCCCGGCCGGTCAGCGTGATCACCTTCGCGCCAGGATTCCCGCGCTTCGAGCAGGTGGTGACCGCGGCACGCGCTGCGAGCCGGCTCACAGACACCAGGCTCATGCAGGTGTTCGACGTCGAAGACAGCTGGGACCACGGCTACGTCGTGCTGGAGTGGCCAGTCGGCGACACACTGGCTGACCTGTTGTCGGCAGGCCCGATGGAGCCTGTCACCGGAGCGCGCATCGTGGCGGAGGCGGCCGGGGCGCTGTCAGGCGCACACGCGGCCGGGCTGGCGCACCTGTGCCTGCGGCCCGACGCGCTGCGCTGGACCGTCGGCGGTGGGATCAAGATAACCGGGCTCGGCATCGAGGCCGCCCTGGAGGGCATCACGGCCGAGAACCCCGAGCAGGCCGACACCCAGGGCCTCGGCCAGTTGCTGTACGCGGCCATCACCGGCCTGTGGCCGGGACCTGACTACCCCGAGCTGCCGCCAGCGCCAACCTTTGAGGGACAGCCGAGGCGGCCACGGCAGGTCAGGGCTGGCGTGCCCACGGCGCTAGATGACGTCGTCAGCCGCACCCTGTCGCTGGACGGCCGGGACGAGCACGCCTACGCCTCGCCAGCCGAGCTTGCCGCGGCGCTGTACGGCGTGCTGCCGCCGGTCCAGGTGCCCGCGGCCGCGGTCAGGACGTCGCAGGCGCACTATCAGCCGCCGCCGCGCTCGCGGGAGCAGTCGTACCCCGGCTACCGGCAGGCACCGCCGCGCAGGCCACGCAGCCCGCTGCGGGTCGCGCTCGTCACCCTGGCCGTTCTCGTGGCAGTGGCAGGCGTGAGTGCCGCTGCCCTGCACCTGCTGCAGTCGCCGGCCAGCAGCACCCACCACAAGGGCGGGAAGCCTGGCGGGCACACGACACCGGTAGCAAAGCTGCTCACGCTGACGCCGCAGCATGCGAGCGGCTTCGACGCGCTCAATCCCGCCGACACCGGGGACGAGAACAGCGCCCTGGCGCCCAACGTTCTGGACGGTAACCCACAGGGCTGGGCCACCCAGCAGTACCAGGGCAGCCCGTTCTTCGGCCACCTGAAGGCGGGGACCGGGCTCATCCTGACGATGGCCGGACCGGTCGACCTCAAGTCGATCAGCGTGCGGTTCGGCGATGTGCCCGGCGCAGACGTGGAGATCAAGGTCGGTAACTCGGACGCCAGGACCGCGGCCAACCTGCACTCCATGACGACGATCGCCAGCGCGCGTGACGTCAGCGGCTTGTACACCTTCTCCGCGACGAAGTCGGTGTCCGCCAAGTACATCGTCATCTGGTTCACCAAGCTGCCGCCCATGGCCAGCAAGAGCGGATGGTACATGGCGCAGGTCTTCAGCGTCACTATCAAGGGGACCGACTGACGCTAACTATGATCGAGCGGTACACGCCCACCTTGGCCCACGGCCGCTGCCGTCCCGGTAGCAGGTTTGGGGGGAGCGACGGAACGACAGTACCGTGCCTCTGGCGAGCAACGGCTGCCAGAGCCGCGGCTGCCGACGGAGAGGCGCTCGGCTGACGGCGCGCTCTCGGATGCCGAACTGCTCCGGCGGCACGTGGCCGGCGATCCAGACGCCTTCGGGGAGTTGTTCAGCAGGCACAAGGACCGGCTCTGGGCCGTAGCGATCCGCACGCTCGGCGACCCTGAAGAGGCAGCCGACGCTCTTCAAGACGCCATGATCTCCGCATTCCGGCGGGCCGGTAGCTTCCGCGGAGACTCGGCCGTGACAACGTGGCTGCACAGAATCGTCGTCAATGCCGCTCTTGACCGGATGCGGCGGCGGGCAGCCAGGCCGACCGCGAGTGGCGACGAGCAACTCCTCGACAGCCTCGCGAGCGGATCCCTGTCCGATCCCGCGGGCAGCACTGACATCTCGATGGACGTCATGGCCGCACTGCGCAGGCTGCCGCCGGACCAGCAGGCGGCGCTGGTTCTCGTCGACATGCTGGGCTATCCGGTCGCGGACGCTGCGGAGGTACTCGGCGTTTCCGAGGGTACGGTGAAAAGCAGGGCCGCGCGTGGCCGGGCCCGGCTGCTGCCCCGGCTGACGCACCTGCGGCCGCGAAGCCCTGCGGCTCCGGGAGTGAGTGCCCGGGCCAACCCGGGAGTTGCCCGGGTTCATGCGGACGCAGAAGACCGGAACCGATCTGCGGACCGGAACGTCCTACCTGCACAGGAGGGGGGTGACGACGAACCGTGAGGCGGCACGCCAGCGCCGGTGAGCTAGCCGACTATGCCGAGGGTGTAATGCGGCCGCGAAAGGCCGCCCGAATCGGGTCCCACCTGGAGTATTGCGCAGTCTGCCAGCAGACGAGCGCGGACCTGCAGAGCGTCTCTTCGACGCTGGCCAGCGTGAGCTTCAGGCCGATGCCCGAGTCCTTCTCCGCCCGGATAGATGCCGCGATAGCTACCGAGTCGGCACAGCGGGTGTCCGCCGCGCCCGAGACCGAAGCCGGGCGGCGGGACCTGCCGGAGCGCGCCCCGGCTGCACGGCGGACTCGCTGGCGAATGCCACAGCTCCCGCCGCTGGCACTGCGAGTTGCCGCGACGACCGCCGTCGCGATCGTGGTGGTCGGCGGCGCTTTCGAGTTGGCCAGCCACGGCGGCAGCTCCGCGGGTCCTGCTTCGGCCTCAGCTCCTGCTGCGCACAAGCCGGTTGCCTCGGGGTTCGTAATGGGGCCCGCTGTCAACGTCGGCCATACGGGTCACACCCAGTACGTCCAGACCGTCACCGCGAGCACAAACTTCGTGCCCGCCCACCTGACCAGCCAGGTTCAGTCCGCGGTGACGCTGGCCAGGCACGACCATGCCTTGCATGTGAGCGCGCCGACCGGCCAGCCGTCGGCCGCCAAGACCGCCGCCGGTAACAACACCACTGCCCCATCAGCAGGCTCGGGCTCGTCGGCGGGCGTGCAGCTCGGCAACCGATCGACGCTCAACGTCCCTGGCCACGAAGCGACGGCCGCGCAACTGGCGGGCTGCATCGACAGGGTGGCCGGCGGCCAGGTGCCCGAGCTTGTGGAGATCGCCAGGTTCGAGGGACAGAAGGCCACGCTCATCCTGATCGCCGCGGCTGGCTCGAGACCGGCGTCAGCGTGGCTAGTCGGTGCCAGTTGCTCGGCTTCGGTCAGCGACATCCTTTATCACGCAGTGCTCACGCACCTCTAGGCTTTGCTCACGCACCTCTAGGCTTTTCGCTACGTCGCTGCCGGGAATCTCCGTGCCCAGCCGGCGGTTATCCGGATGCGATCGAGAAGGGCAGTGCTCAGGTGACCGACGTTCGGAACGTAATCGTCATCGGCTCAGGGCCGGCGGGCTACACGGCTGCGCTGTACGCGGCCAGGGCCCGGCTCAATCCACTGGTCTTCGAGGGGTCTGTGACCTCCGGCGGCGCGCTGATGAACACCACCGACGTGGAGAACTTTCCGGGCTTCCCGGACGGGATCCTCGGTCCTGACCTGATGGACCAGCTTCGCAAGCAGGCGGAGCGGTTCGGCGCCGAGCTCGTCGCTGACGACGTAACCGAGGTAGACCTCAAGGCGAGCCCCAAGGTCGTACAGGTAGGCGAGGACACCTACCTGGCCAAGGCTGTCATCATCGCGTCCGGGTCTAGCTACCGCGAACTGGGCGTGCCCGGCGAGAAGGAGCTGTCCGGGCACGGCGTCTCCTGGTGTGCGACCTGCGACGGCTTTTTCTTCCGTGAGCAGCACATCGCCGTGATCGGGGGCGGTGACTCGGCGATCGAGGAAGCAACGTTCCTGACCAGGTTCGCGACTTCTGTGACAGTCGTCCACCGGCGCGACAAGCTGCGCGCATCGAAGATCATGCAGGACCGGGCGATGGCCAACCCGAAGATCAAGTTCGTCTGGGACAGTGAAGTCACGGAGATGCTCGGCGAGGACCGGCTGACCGGTCTCCGGCTGCGCAACCGCAAGACTGGCGAGGAGAGCACGCTGCCGGTGACGGGCATCTTCATCGCCATCGGCCACGACCCGCGCAGCGAGCTGTTCGCCGGGCAGCTGCCGACAGATGCCGACGGCTACCTGCTGGTCGAGCACCCCTCGACCCGAACGGTTATCGACGGCGTGTTCGCCGCTGGCGACGTGGTTGACCGGACGTACCGCCAGGCCGTTACCGCGGCGGGCACGGGCTGCGCGGCGGCACTCGACGCCGAGCGGTGGCTCGCCGACCAGGAAGACTGATCGCGAAGGCCGCCAGCCGGGAACCCAGCGGCGGTGTCGGACAAGGAAACGGAAGGAAATCTCAAGTGGGCGCAACCAAGACCGTGACGGACGCGACCTTCGAGGCGGAGGTGCTCAAGGCCGATAAGCCGGTCATCGTGGACTACTGGGCCGAGTGGTGCGGACCGTGCCGTCAGGTCGCGCCGATCCTCGAGGAGATCGCGACCGAGTACGCCGAGAAGATCGACGTGGTGAAGCTGAACGTCGACCAGAACCCGGCGATGACGCAGCTATACGGGATCATGAACATCCCGACCATGAGCGTCTTCAAGGACGGCCAGATGGTCAAGCAGATCGTCGGCGCGAAGCCCAAGGCGGCGCTGCTGCGCGATCTCGCCGACTTCATCTGATCGGGCCGGATAGCCAGGCCACTCCCGCCGTCCCTGCCAGCAGCCTCACCGGGCCTGGCGGGGGCGGTGTTCGTTTAGCGGCCCGGCGCGGCTTACGCGAGGCGCAGCGCCTTCTCCGGCGTCATCGAGCCAAGCAGCCGGTCCAGCGCTACCTCGACGTCCTCGCGCCAGGACAGCGTAGTGCGCAGTTCGAGTCGCAGCCTCGGGTAGCGAGGGTGCGGCCGGACCGTCTTGAAGCCAACGGCGAGCAGGTAGTCCACCGGCACCATGCAGGCCCGCTCGGCCGCTTGGGCGTCGCCGAAGGCTTCGATGGCCCGTACGCCGCGCCTGGTGAGGTCCCTCGCGAGTCCCTGCACCAGCATCCGGCCAAGGCCGCCACCAGCGAACTCAGGTGTCACGTGAGCCGTCATCAGCAACACCGCGTCGGCGCTGACCGGGCTCGTGGGGAAGGTCGCGGACCTCGGGGCGTAGCTCGGCGGCGCGCAGACGATGTACCCGGCAGGCGCGCTGTCAACGTAGACGATCTTCCCGCAGCTGCCCCACTCGAGGAGCACGGACGAGAGCCAGGCCTCC
>JASHTT010000117.1 GCA_030040415.1 Streptosporangiaceae bacterium
ACACCCGACGGCACCGGTCCGATAGTAACCCCGAGGCCGCTGCCCAGCAGGTTTGCACCATTGGAGCGCTCAAACAAGCAACCGTGGCACCCCGCCAGGCCACCCTCTAGCCCGCCGCGGATGTGTGCCCGACCGGCAACGTCATTCGTGAACACACACCGCACCAGCGCGCGTCATCAGCAAGTATCAAACTCACATATAAGTCGCAGATATGTATTCAGCCCAAGCAGCGGCAACAAGGGGTCTAGCCCGGGGGCGGCGTGGTGTTTTGAGCGGGCGTTGGCACACGTTCGTTTGGCCGTTCCTCATTGCGCTGCGGCACAGGGACTGGGTGCCGGAGTGCGGCGGGCGGTGGGGTGGCGCTGAGTTTCTAATGCCGGCTTGGAGTGGCTTCCGGTGACGGACAGTGGCGGAACGACTGCGGTTCCTCAGAGGGCGTCCTCGCAGGTCAGATGCCACTTTGGCAGGTCATCGAGGAGCGCCCCCAGCAGGATTCGAACCTGCGCACACGGCTCCGGAGGCCGTTGCTCTATCCCCTGAGCTATGGGGGCTGGCGCGGTCCGGGCTGGCAGCTGCCGCTTCCCGGGCCTGAGCAAGGCTATCAGGCAGAAGTATCGCCGGACACGAACCCGATCGCACCCCACGACGTTGCCGGAGCGGATAGCCTCACGCCCGTGAACTCCGGACTTGGCCGCGTCCTCGTCGTCGATGACGACGAGGTGATCAGGCAGCTCATCGCGGTCAACCTCACCCTCGAGGGGTTCGACGTGGTGACGGCCGTGGACGGTCGCGACTGCCTGGAGAAGGTGGCCGAGGTTCAGCCCGACGTGATCACCCTGGACGTCATGATGCCCAGGCTGGACGGCTGGGTGACCGCGAACCAGCTGCGCAGGAATCCGGCAACGGCCGGGATCAAGGTCGTGCTGATCACGGCGCGCGCGCAGGAAGAGGACAAGGACCGGGGCCGCCAGATCGGCGTGGACGCCTACCTCACCAAGCCGTTCGACCCGGCCGAGATGATCAGGGTAGTCCGCGAGCTGGCCGGCGCCCCGGCTAGTTCCTACGACTGACCGGCTACTTCGGGGTCGGCCTGCGCGCGTCGCGTTGACCGTACGCTGGGCGGGTGATCACCAGCGACCTCGATGACGAACTCGCGAGGTCGGTGGGCGAGTTCGCGGCGAGTGCGGGCCTGCCCGCCGGTTGCCTGGTCACTCCGGCTGGGACCTGGCGCCCGGCACCCTCAGCCGAGCCGGGCAGCTACGCGACAGCCGGCGTGTTCGAGATCGCCAGGCTGGCAGGCCGCGAACCGGCTTCCATCGCCGCCGCGCTCGCCATCTCACTGCGCCAGGTGCCCTGGATCCGGGCCGCCGAGCAGACCGGCGACGGCTACCTGACTGTCATCGTCACCGCGCAGGCCATGGCGCGCTCCGCAGCTCGGATGGCCGCCGCCGGGCTGGCCTGCGCGAGCAGCGCCACGCTGCGCGGCACGACCGCGACGGTCCGGCCGTGGCCCGACCTGGCCTCGGCGCCGACCTGGCAGGCGGCGTGGGATGAACAGGTGACCGCGATGACGGGCAGGCTCGCCCAAGCCGCCGGCGCCACGCCCACCATCACTTCGGAATGGGAACGGGCAGTCCCGCGCCCCGCGGCCGCAGGGCGCCCAGCCTCGCCGGTCAAGGCGGCCGTGGCCTATCTCGGGGCGGGTGCCGTTCGGTACCGGCTGGCGAGAACGCTGCCGGGAGCAGTCGGGCAACTCGAGCAGCTGGCCATGGCCAGGACCCGGCAAGCCGACCCGTACTATTCCGTCCAGCACGCGCACGCTGACGCCGCATCCACCTTGCGTTGGGCGGCCGAGCTGGGTCTCGCGCATGCAGGGCCGCAGGACCCGCTCGGCGACCTGTTGGCCGAGCCCGACGAGCGCGAGCTGCTGTGGATGCTGTCGTTCTTGCCGGTCCGGGTGGCTGCCGCGGCCCGGCGAGCGCGGCCCGACGAACTGCCCCGTTACCTGGAAGAAGTCGCGCAGGCGTGGTCCGCGTGCAGGCAGGCCAGCCCCGCTCTGCCGTTTGGCGGCCAGCGGGCCGCAGGCCCCGAGCTCGTCGCTGCGCGGCTGCTGCTCGCGGACGCGGTACGCGCCGTGCTGGCCGCGGGCCTGGCGTTGACCGGGGTCACCGCCACCGACCGGATGTAAGGCGACGAACGTCGCAGGACGCAAATCAGCGGTTCGGGCATGGCCGAAACGGGTATAGCGGTTTTGGAACAACCCCCTGGATGCCGACAGCTGATGCCCGCCTCGGGCACGTCGCGCGTGTTCCCTGCCTGTCGCCGCTGGCGTGCGCTGCATGGCTGCCGATCCGCGCTGATCTGGACGAACGTGGCTGAGGAATGCCGTGGGTCGTGTTGGTGTTAAGCTAGCAGCTGCACCAGATGCCCCGCCCTGGGGACAGGTGCTCGTTCGCTCTCCATCCGGTTGGCCTTCGGGCGGTCGGTGGTGTGCGATTCCGACACTTACTTGCCCGTCGCGGGAGCTCACGGTCTGCACTGCCCTAGCCAAGGGCCCGGGTGACTGGCAGCCGCGACCGGGTGGCCCGTCAACTGCGGTGGTAGCGGGCAGAGGTGGCAGCTGGCTAACTGGCGGTACGGCGGGAGGCAGGCACGCCAGGTGCCAAGGGCAGACTGCCGGCTCGGGCGATGGCGCCGGGCCGGAGCGGTGGCGGACGCCACCGGTACAACGCGACAGCGGAGATCAGATGGCCGTTCCCCTGGCCGTCGGCCGCACCCTGGGAAGGACCCCTCGTGAGCGAAACCATTGACCTGTTCTCGGCGCAGGACGGCGAACCCGCAGGCCAGCCGGGCTACAGCGACCAGCGCGCCAGCCAAGCGCCGCCGACGGGGACTTCCCAGCGGCCAGATGGCGCGGTACGCTCCTCGCCGGGTGCCATCGACACGGCTAGCGGTGCCGAGAGGGCCGGGGCAGGCCCGGGCGGTGCTGCCAGCGACACCAAGGCGCTATCTGCGATGCTGTTGCCCGAGCTGCAGCGAGTCGCCCAGTCGATTGGCATCACCGGCACCGCGAGGATGCGTAAGGGCCAGCTCATCGCGGCTATCGAGGCGAAGCAGCAAGGCGGGGGGTTGCAGGAGGTCAGCGCCCCTGGCCCAGCCGGTACGCGAACTAGTGCGGCCGGAACTCAGCTTCCTGAATCACAGGCCAAGCAAGACATCGAGACTTCTGACAACTCAGTCCAGCGGGACGCGCCTGCGGGAGCCGGCGCTAACCGCAACTTCGAGCAGGACGCCATGGAACCACAGATAACGACACAGCCAGGACTGGGCAGCATGAGCGCAGACGGAATCGGGGAGGGAGCCCGGCCGTCCGGCGCGGGCGTCGGCGAGGCTGCTACGGCAGGCCAGGCAGTCAACGTCCGTGACACGGCGGCCGAGCCGGTTTCGGCGGCGGGCTCCGGGGGGTCTTCCCGCCGGGAGGCCGCTGCCTCCGGGGCCTCGTCCACCCGGGACGAAGCCACCCAGAACGGTGCCGACGTCCAGCACTCCGGCGACGCGCAGCGCTCCGACCGGCGCCGCCGCAACGGCGCACCGCGCAGGGACGACCCGGCGGGACGCGACGAGGGTACGCAGGCCGGCGATGCTCAGCAGCCCCGGGCGGCCAGCGATGCACAGCAGCGTTCGTCCGGCGACACGCAGCAGCGTTCGTCCGGCGATGGCCAGGACCAGCCGCGTGAGCAGGGCCGCGACTCGGCGCACCGCGACCAGGGTGGCCGGGATGGCGGCGGTGACGACCGCGACGGGCAGGGCAGCCGCCGGAGCCGGGACCGGTACCGCAACCGCAACTCGAGCAACAGGCGCCGTGAGCGGGGCGGCGGGTCCGACGCCGAGCCCGTGATCAGCGAAGACGACGTGCTGATCCCCATCGCCGGGATCCTCGATGTGCTCGACAACTACGGGTTCGTCCGGACGACTGGCTACCTGCCGGGCCCGAACGACGTCTATGTGTCGCTGTCCCAGGTCCGCAGGTACGGCCTGCGGAAGGGTGACGTCATCGAGGGCGCGATCCGGCAGCCACGGGAGGGCGAGCGGCGGGAGAAGTTCAACGCGCTCGTTCGGCTGGACAAGATCAACGGCCTCGAGCCGGAACAGTCCAAGAACCGTGCCGAATTTGCCAAGCTCGTGCCGCTGTACCCGCAGGACAGGCTCAGGCTCGAGTCCGACTCCGGCAACATGACGACCCGGATCATCGACCTGGTGAGCCCGATCGGCAAGGGCCAGCGCGGCCTGATCGTGTCGCCGCCCAAGGCTGGCAAGACGATGATCCTGCAGGCCATCGCCAACGCGATCACGAAGAACAACCCTGAGTGCCACCTCATGGTCGTGCTAGTGGACGAGCGGCCCGAGGAAGTCACCGACATGCAGCGCACCGTCAAGGGCGAGGTGATCCACTCGACCTTCGACCGGCCCGCCGAGGATCACACCATGGTCGCCGAGCTGGCGATCGAGCGGGCCAAGCGGCTGGTGGAGATGGGCCACGACGTCGTCGTGCTGCTCGACTCGATCACCCGGCTCGGACGCGCTTACAACAACTCCTCGCCGGCCAGCGGCCGGATCATGTCCGGCGGCGTGGACTCGACGGCGCTCTACCCGCCCAAGCGCTTCTTCGGCGCGGCGCGCAACATCGAGCACGGCGGATCGCTGACGGTGCTGGCGACGGCCCTGATCGAGACCGGCTCCCGGGCCGACGAGGTCATCTTCGAGGAGTTCAAGGGCACCGGCAACATGGAGCTGCGGCTGCGCCGTGAGCTCTCAGACAAGCGGATCTTCCCGGCGGTGGACGTGGACGCGTCCGGTACGCGTAAGGAAGAGCTGCTGATGTCCGCCGAGGAACTCAAGATCGTCTGGCAGCTGCGGCGCGTGCTGCACGCGCTGGAGCCGCAGCAGGCGCTCGAGGTGCTGATGGACAGGATGAAGGGCACCAAGAGCAACGCTGAGTTCCTGCTCCAGGTGCAGAAGACGACAGTGGCCTCGTCCTGACGGGACGGGGAATCTCTGGCCAGCCGCGCACGTTGCAGGATCTGGCACACTGGTAGGCCAACCGAGAAGCGGTACCGGTTCATCGCAGCTGGCGGCAAGGCTGTCGTGGCGACCCGGCGACCGCGGGAGCCAGGAGTAGCAGATGAAGCCCGGAATCCACCCGGACTACGGGGTCACCACCGTGACCTGTAGCTGCGGGAACACGTTCACCACCAGGAGCACCGCGCGGCGGCACGATCCACGCCGACGTCTGCTCCAACTGCCACCCGTTCTACACGGGCAAGCAGAAGATCCTGGACACCGGTGGGCGCGTCGCCCGCTTCGAGAAGCGGTTCGGCAAGGCCGCCTCGGGCCAGAAGAAGTAGGCCTTCGGCCGTCGGGGTGGTGATCCGGATCACCACCCCGTTTCACCCCTGCCG
>JASHTT010000003.1 GCA_030040415.1 Streptosporangiaceae bacterium
GAGCTCGACGTGCTCGCGAACTACACGGCGTTCCAGCAATTCCGGGCAGTCATTGGCCGGGCTGAGTAGGCGGAGGGTCCGATGGCTGACCGGGTAGGACGGCACGCGGCCGCGCAGGATGCCGACGAGACGGTGATCCTGCCCGCGCAGCGCGGCCCGGTGCAGCAGGAACAGGCCGCGTCGCCGCAACGTGCCCGGGGTCGGCACGCGGCCGCCAACGGCCACGCCGCTACGAAAGGGAACGGGGTACAGGTGCCGACCGCCGACCGCGAGGCCGCTGTCGACAGTGGCCCGTCGGGTCGCGTTCCCGCGAGTGAAAGCAAAATCCGGCTGGTCTGGGTGTATCCGGACCTGCTCAGCACGTACGGCGATCGGGGGAACCTGCTCGTGCTCCAGCGGCGCGCGCAACTGCGCGGCCTCCCGGTCGAAGCCATCGAGGTCAACTCCGATCAGCCGGTGCCAAAGCAAGGCGACATCTACCTGCTTGGCGGCGGCGAGGACCTGCCGCAGATCCTGGCCGCGAACCGGCTCCGCGCCGACGGGGGTCTCGCCGGGGCGGCGCAGGCGGGGGCTGTCGTGTTCGCCGTCTGCGCGGGGTATCAGGTCATCGGGCACAAGTTCGGCGGCGTGGAAGGCGAGCCTGTCGCGGGGCTGTCCATTCTGGACATCAGCAGCGGCCGCGGCAAGCTGCGCGGTGTCGGCGAGATCCGCGCCGACGTCGAGCCGACGCTCGGCGTGCCGGCGCTGACCGGATTCGAGAACCACCAGGGCGTCACGAAGATCGGGTCCGGTGCGCGCCCGCTCGCCCGCGTCACGCTGGGTGTCGGCAACGGCGACGGCACGGAGGGTGCCTACTGCGGCCGGATACTCGGCACGTACCTGCACGGGCCCGCGCTGGCGCGTAACCCCGGGCTGGCCGACCTGCTGCTCGGCTGGGTGGCGGGGCCACTGCCGCCGCTCGACCCGGCAGCCGAGGAGTGGGCCAGGAAACTGCGCACGGAACGGCTCGCCGCGACCGCAAGCTGACGGTTCGCTCGTCAGTAGACGAGCGCCTGAGCACCCTCGGCGACCACTTCGGCCACGAAGGTCGCGGCCCCCGCGATCCGAACGCCGTCGATGACGTCGTCCTCGCCGATGCCGCGGCGGGCCGCGCACTGGGTGCACAGCGTGACGGTGCCGGCCTCCAGTATCCGTGGCAGCAATTCAGACAGCGGGGTCGCGTGCGGCAGTTCCAGGTCTGCGGTCCGGCCGGGCAGGGCGAACCATGCGGCTTCGCCGGTCAGCCAGAGCGAGACCTGAACGCCGCTGGCCGCGGCGGTCGCGGCGACCGTGAACGCCTGGCTGCAGCGTTCGGGCTCGTCCTTGCCGGCCGTTACCTTCACCACAAGCGAGCGCATGCATCGCACACTAATGCGCGTGGCCGCTGACCGCACGGGACGGAGCGCTGCCGTTGCGGCGTGGTGCCCGCCCGTCGCCGGCCAGCCTGCTTAGACTCCGGGCTGTGACCGTGGTGGTCAGCGGCGTGCTGTTGGTGGCGGCGTTCGGCGTGGTGGGGCTCGCCTGCGCCTGGCTGCTGGTGGCCTTGTTCCGGGTCAGTCGTGGTCGGCCCGACGCGCAGGACGCAACGGACGCCGACTAAAGGGGTGCCCGCATCCGCCGGGACTTTCCTGACGTCCCTATCCTGAGCCGGTGGACTCCGCCCGACCCGATGGCACCGATGCTGGCGGCTTGCCCGCACAACCGCAGCCGCATCCGAGCCTTGCGCCACTGCTGTTCCTGCTCGGTCGCTGGGAAGGCGCCGGCGTGGTCGGCTACCCGACCATCCAGAGCGCGAACTTCGGCCAGGAGGTCAGCTTCAGTCACAACGGCAAGCCGTTCCTGATCTACTCGAGCCGGACCTGGCTGCTGGATGAGGACGGCACGATCGGCCGGCCGCTCGCCATGGAGACAGGCTTCTGGCGACCACAGCCGGACGGTGGTCTCGAGGTCCTGCTTGCGCACCCCACTGGCATCATCGAGATCTACCTCGGTCAGGTGACCGGCACCAAGATCGAGATGGCCACCGACGCCGTCGTGCGGACGGCGACGGCCAAGGAGGTAACGGCCGGTCGCCGGCTGTACGGGCTCATCGGAGCCGATCTCGGCTGGGCCTACGACATGGCCGCCGTCGGTCAGCCGTTGCAGTCCCACGCGTCAGCGCAGCTAAAGCGCACAGGGTGAGGCGGGCTGCGATCGGCACCGCAACCCCTCATGCGGCCCTTGCGCGTCGGGCGGAATACCGCTTTAGGCCCCTATATACGGCACGGCGGATGCGTAGATCGTTTCGTGGGGGTGGAGTTCTTACGGTGATAGCCGTAAGAACTCCACCCCCACCAAGGAACGTAAGAGGCGAATCTGGATATATAGGGCTGCAAGAGGAGACCCCCGGAAAGCAGAAGACCCCGGGCTTTTCCTGCGGCGCGTCCCGAATGGAGATGCGTCGCGGGGACCGGCTGGACTGGGCCGGTCGGCCCGGGGGTCCGGTGTCTGCCGTGAATTCGCCGACCGCCGCCGTCATTGCAGCTCAGCCCGAAGCGGTAAGAGAAATCCGCAGGATTACCCGCCCTGACAGCGGGCTGAACGGCGGCCGGTGATGCGCGTCTCCCTCGGCTAGGCCGGGGACCGGCGCTTCACGCAGGCGGCGGCTAGCTGGCAGCCACCTCGCAAGTCCGACATCTATGCATTCTGTTGGACCACCTCCTTTCCTGCGTAGCCCCGACGCTACGTCAGGTTCGGCTTGCACGGCAAGCCCGTTATCGGCGGCCATAAACTCTGGCTGTGTCCGATACCTGGGATCGCAAGCTGCGGGCAAGCGGCTATCGCGTCACCCCGCAGCGTCAGCTCGTCCTGGAGGCCGTCTCCAGGCTCGAGCACGCCACGCCGGAAGACATATACGCCGATGTCCGGCTCACCGCTCGCGGCGTCAACGTGTCCACCGTGTACCGCACGCTCGAACTGCTCGAGCAACTCGGGCTGGTCACCCACACGCATCTGAGCCACGGCGCGCCCAGCTATCACCTGGCAGAGGAGGCCGAGCACGTCCACCTCGTCTGCCGTCAGTGCGGGCGGGTCACGCAGGTCGGGCAGTCGGATGTCGCGCCGCTGGTCGCCGCGCTCCGCCAGGCGCACGGCTTCAAGACCGATGTCGGGCACCTCACAGTGTTCGGCTTGTGCGCCGACTGCCAGGCGGTAGAGAACCCGGCAAGCGCATAACCTGCTGTTGTGAACAGTCCGCTGCTCGCCCTGCCCGGTGCCGTCGAGGCCGAAGCTCCCGACGCAGGGGTGGCCGCCCACTACGGAGATCCCTACGCCGAGCAGCGCGCGCTCTGCCGCGGTTTCGCCGTGGTGGACAGGTCCAACCGGGGCGTCGTCCGCATCGCCGGGCCGGATCGGCTCGGCTGGCTGCACAGCCTCACCACCCAGCACCTGGAGCGGCTGGCCGCGGGCACGGCCGCCGAAGCCCTCGTGCTGAGCCCGCAGGGTCACGTCGAGCACCACCTTGTGCTCACCGACGACGGCGAGAGCGCCTGGGCGCACGTCGAGCCCGGTGCCGCCGCACCGCTGCTCGATTTCCTGACGTCGATGAGATTCATGCTGAGGGTCGAGCCGGAGGACGTTTCCGATCAGTACGCCGTGCTCACCCTCGAGGGACCGGGAGTCCCTGCGCCGCCGGCCGGCCCGGCCGGCGGCCCGGTACGCGTGACGGCCGTCTACGGGACCGACCTGATCGTGCCCAGGGACGAGCTGGCCGACCGGGCGCAAGAGCTCCGCGCCCACGGAGCCGCGCTGGCCGGCATGTGGGCGCACGAGGCCCTGCGCATCGCGGCCGGCCGGCCGAGGTTCGGCC
>JASHTT010000118.1 GCA_030040415.1 Streptosporangiaceae bacterium
ATCACCTCGATCGCCTTCTGCGCCGCGGCAAGCCCGTCCGCGCTGGCATGGAACTGAGCGCCTGCCTGGCGCAGCGGCAGGTACGCCTCGGGCGCGAGTATCAGCGCGAGCAACCCGGTCCGCAGGTCCAGGTGCCCGTAGGCGAGCCGAAGCCCGATCTCCGTCGCGACCAGCGCGACCGAGATCGTGCCGACCAGTTCGAGCACCATGGACGACAGGAACGCCAGCCGGAGCGTGGCCATGGTGGCCCGCCGGTACTCCGCGGTGACCTCGGCGACCCTGTCTCGCTGCGCCCTGGCCCGGCCGAACACCTTGAGCGTTGGCAGGCCAGTGACCACGTCGAGGAAGTAGTGCGCGAGCGTGGCTAGTGCCAGCCACCGCTGCTGCGCGGCCTGGCCCGCCGTCTTGCCGATCAGCGCGCCGAACAGCGGGATCAACGGCAGCGTCACGACGATGACCAGCGCAGACAGCGGGTCAGCGAGCCCGACCCTGACCACCACCAACAGCGGCACCAGGACGGCGAGGACCATCTGCGGCAGGTACCCGGCGAAGTAGCCGTCCAGAGCGTCGAGCCCGCCGGTGGCGAGGGCGGCGAGCTCACCACTGCGGCGGCCCGCCAGCCAGGCGGGGCCGAGTCGCACCGCCGTGGCCAGCAGGCGGCGTCTCAGCTGCGACTTCACCGTCGCGCTGGCCCGCTGTGCGGTTGCCTGGCTAGCCCAGGCCACTGCAACCCGCGCGACGATCACGACGGCGAGCGCGACCAGGCTGCCGCGCACGGTGACGAGGCCGGCGCCGTGCAGGAACACGTCGGCGATGGCGCCCGCCAGGATCTGCGCCTGTGCTATCACCAGGACTGCGGTAGCCGCGCCGAGCGCGACCAGCGTCGCCAGCGGCATCCGGGCGGGCCTGGCGTAGCGCAGCAGCCGGCGGTCGAGCGGCTTCACGAACTCGCCACACTCCGATCGGCGGCCGGCGCCTCGGCGGGAGGCGGCGCGATGATCCGCTTGCGGAAGACCCAGTACGTCCAGCCCTGATAGGCCAGCACCAGCGGCAGGAAGATGGCAGCCACGACGGTCATCAGCGCCAGCGTCTGCCCGGCCGACGCCGCGTTGGCAACTGTCAGGTCGTAGCCGGGCGCGACCGTCGACGGCAGCACCCGCGGGTACAGGGCGGTGAACAGGGCCCCGGTCGTGGCCACGATCGCGATCGCGGTCCCGGCGAACGAGAGGCCTTCCCGGCCCGCCCGGCTCGCCAGCACGCCGCCGACGAGCGAGACTGCCGCGAGCGCGGCCAGCGCCACCGACGCGGCGCCGGTGCTGCCGCCGTGGCCGGGCGCCCGGTGCGCGGCTTCCGTCCATGCCAGGAACCCGCCGCCGGCCAGCACCGCGGCGACTCCTATCCGCCAGGCCAGCCCGGCCGCCCGCCGTCGCAGGTCGCCGGTGGTCTTCAGCGCCAGGAACACCGCGCCGTGCAGCGTGAACAGCGTGACCGTCGCCAGGCCGCCCAGTAGCGCGTAGCCGTTCAGCAGGGTGAAGAAGTTCCCCGTGTAGTTATGCGCGGCGTTGAGCGGGATACCGCGCAGCACGTTGCCGAATGCGACCCCCCACAGGATCGCGGGTATCAGCGAGCCCAGGAACAGCGCGGCATCCCAGCGGAACCGCCACCGGGCGGACTCGCGCTTGCCGCGGAACTCGAACGCGACGCCCCGCAGGATCAGCGCCACCAGCACGATGAGCAGCGGCAAGTAAAACGCGCTGAACATGGACGCGTACCAGAACGGGAACGCTGCGAACGTGGCACCTCCCGCTGTCAGCAGCCAGACCTCGTTGCCATCCCAGACCGGGCCGATGGCGTTGATCATGACCCGGCGCCCTGCGTCACCCCGGCCGAGCACCGGCAGGAGGATGCCAACGCCGAAGTCGAACCCCTCCAGCACGAAGTACCCGGCCCAGAGCACGGCTATCGCGATGAACCACAAGTCGGACAGGTGCATGACCCGCTCCTTCCGCTGACAGTGCCGGTCCGTAGCCGCCGGTCAGTAGCTGCCGGTCAGTACACGAGCGCGGCGGTCTCGGCTGGGCCGCCGGCTTCCCCTGGCTCGGGTTCGGCAGGCAGCCCGGCCTTGATGTACTTGAGCAGCAGCCCGGATTCGATAACGGCCAGCACGCCGTAGAGCAGCGTGAGCACGATCATCGAGGCGAGCACCTCGCCCGCCGAGTTGGCCGACACGCCAGCCGAGGTCTTGAGCTGGCCGTAAACCAGCCACGGCTGGCGGCCCGTCTCGGTCATGATCCAGCCGAACGAGTTCGCGGCGAGCGGCAGCAGTGGCAGCGCGATGACCGGCCAGGCCAGCCAGCGGTAGCGGGGCAGCGCGCCGCGGCGGATAGACCACAGGCTGATCAGCGCGATAAGCGCGGCCAGCAGCCCGACGCCGATCATCAGCCGGAAGCTCCAGTACACGACGGGGACCACGGGGATATACGAGCCGGGGCCGTAGACCTGGCTGTAGTGCGCCTGCAGGTTGTCGATGCCTCGCACGGTGGCGTCCCAGTTACCGGTCGCCAGAAACGACAGCAGCCGGGGCAGGGTGATCTGGAATACCGGCTTTGACCCGTTGAGCGTGCCGATCGTCAGCAGCGAGAAGGGTGCCGGCTTGGCCGTGTGGTACAAGGCCTCGGCGGAGGCCATCTTCATCGGCTGGTATCTGGTGGTGAACAGTTTGCCCTGGATGTCGCCGGTGGCGATGGTGACCACCGCGCCCGCCAGCGCAGTGATCCCGCCGGCCTTGACGGCCGACCGGAACGCCGCAATGTCGGCCGTGCGCGTGCTGCCGTCGCCGTCCTTCTCCCCGCGGGCGCGCATCAGGTGCCACATCGCAACGCCGGTGACGAGGGCGCCGGCGGTCAGGAAGCAACCGGCTATCACGTGCGGGAAGCCCGCCAGTTGCGCCGGGTTGAACAGCACGGCCAGGAAGTTGCTCAGTTCGTCGATGTGCTTGTGGGCGTTGTAGGTGTAGCCGACGGGGTGCTGCATCCAGGAGTTCGCCACGAGGATGAAGTACGCGGACAGCGTCGTGCCTACGGCCACCGTCCACATACAGGCGTTGTGCAACCTGGCGGGGAGCTTGTCCCAGCCGAAGATCCACAGGCCGAGGAAGGTGGACTCGAGGAAGAACGCGAGCAGCGCCTCGATCGCCAGTGGCGCGCCGAAGATGTTCCCGACGTAGCGCGAGTACTCAGACCAGTTCATCCCGAACTGGAACTCCTGCACGATCCCGGTGACCACGCCCAACGCGAAGTTGATCAGGAACAGCGTGCCGTAGAACTTGGTGAGCCGCAGCCAGCGCTCGTGACCGGTGCGCAGCCATGCCGCCTCGAACCCGGCGACCAGGAACGCCATGCCGATGGTGATCGGTACGAACAGGAAGTGGTAAACGGTCGTGATCCCGAATTGCCATCGGGACAGTTCGAGCACGTTCACCGGCAGCCTCCTCGGCAGTCGCAGCACAGGCGCGCGTCTCGTACTACTACACGTCGTAGTAGTAACACTACGTCATGGCGAAGCTACAGGCGCCGGCCCGCCGGGGCACGACGCCAGAACGTGGCAAGCTTCGCAGCGAGGTGCGGTCTACTGGAACCGGACGTAAGTCCCGAAACGACGGGACCTTGGTCGCGTGGCGTCAGCTGCCTGGTCAGCTCTTCGGCCGCCAGGCCTGGACGCCTTTCGCGTTCGCCGTGAACAGCTGGCTCTCGGCGAACACGCCCTGGGCGAAGTCGGCCATGCCAGTCGGCAACTCGTCGAGGATGGCGCCAGAGGCGGCATCGATCAGGTACATCGACGGCACCTGGGTGGACCCGTTGTAGATCGGGACCGAGATGACACCGCCGCCGTCCATCGCCGGGCTGCCGAGCACGGCGCCCGCGAGGCCGGTCTCCCAGACCAGTGCACCGGTTGCCGCGTCGCGCTCCTGCATCGAGCCTCCGTAGCTGACGCCTGCGATGGTTGTGCTCTCGCCCCCGAGGAACAGCCTGCTGCCGTCCACGACAGGCGACGAAATGCAGCCGCTGCCGAGTCGCTCCTCCCAGACCACCTTCATCGTGGCCTGGCTGAGCATGTAGAAGATGCCGTTCTTGTTGCAGGCGCCGACGTCGTCGCCGACGATGACCGGCGACGCCCCGAAGTCGCCGTCGTAGGTGACCTGCGCGGCCGGCACCTGGAACCTGCCGAGCAGCTTGAGCGTGCGCGGCGCGAGCTTCAGGATCGACTCGGAGTAGCCGAGCCGCTGGGACGTGGGGGAGCCTTCCGGGCCGTTCCCGGTGGTCGCGAACACGTCACCGTTGTAGATGGCGGCGACGCTCGACCAGACCGAGCCGCCGATGTCTCCCTTCGGCACCGTGTAGAACTCCGCGATCTGCTTTCCGTTGGCCTGGTTGTAGGCGATGACGCCGGCCCGCACGAGCGGGTGATCGCAGTTCGATGACACGCCGACGTAGATCGTGTCCTTGGCGATCGTCGGCGAGGACCAGTCGAAGTAGTTGCTGGTCGTGGTCGACGGGATCGCGATCACCGACTTCCACTCCAGCGTGAGGTTCGACGCCCGCAGCGCGTACAAGTAGCCATCGGGCCCGGCAACGTACACCGTTGGCTCGTGCGTGACTGGCGCGCCGGTCACGGTGGCGGTAGGCACGAATCCCCGCGCCGGGCAGCTCAGCTTGGGCTGGGAGCCGACGAAACGCTTGTGCAAGACCGCGCCGGTGCTCTCGTCGAGCTGGTAAAACCAGCCCTGGTCCGAGCCGATGTACACCGAGCCGTCGTAGACCGTCGGACTGGAAAAGAAGACTGTCGTCGGAAAGTCGTCCCAGTTCTGCACCAGGCCGGGGGCGTTCGCCGGCGTGATCACAGTCTGGGACGGAATGTAGGACGGGTGCTCCGAGCCGTTCAGGAAGAAGTTCCAGTCCGGGGAGGAGACGAGCGGGCGCGCCGGGCTCGCCATTGCACCGCTCAGCGCGCTGCACAGGGTCACGCCGAGCGCGATCGATAAGACAGCCGACCAGCGCAAAGCACGGCGGGAGTGAGGAAGGCGTCGTTGCCGCATCACGAGTTCACCTCAAGCCAGCTCCCCGGCGATTAACGCTAGACCTACAGCAGGTAAATATCTAGCCGTGCCGCCCGGGGTCAGTCCGGGCCGAGGATCAGTCCGCTGGTGGGAACGCCCGTTCCGGCCGTGGCCAGCACCGGCCCGTCGCCCGGCACCTGGTTGACCGAAGAGCCGCGCACCTGGCGGACCGCCTCGGCGATGCCGTTCATGCCGTGCAGGTAGCCCTCGCCGAGCTGACCGCCGTGCGGGTTCACTGGCAGCGCGCCGCCGAGCTCGATGGCGCCGTCCGCGATGAAGTGCCGCGCCTCGCCGCGGGGGCAGAAGCCGAGCTCCTCGAGTTGCATGAGCACATACGGGGTGAAGTGGTCGTAGAGCACTGCGGTGCGGATGTCGCCGGGCCGGACTCCGGCCTGCGCCCAAAGTTGCCGCGCGACGGCGCCCATCTCCGGCAGTCCGGTCAGGTCGCGCGCGTAGTAGCTCGCCATCAGGTACTGGTTCGGACCGCTGCCCTGGGCTGCGGCGCTGACGACAGCAGGCGGCTTTTTGAGGGAACGTGCCCGGTCGAGGCCGGTCACCACGAGCGCGACTGCGCCATCGGTCTCCTGACAGCAGTCCAGCAGTCGCAGCGGCTCACAGATCCACCGCGATTCCTGGTGTTCGGCCAGCGTGATCGGCCGCTGGTAGAACCAGGCGGCGGGGTTGGTCGCGGCATGCTTGCGGTCGGCTACCGCGATGGCACCGAAGTCCTCGCTGGTCGCGCCGTAGACGTGCATGTAGCGCCTGGCTGCCATCGCCACCGTGGCGGCGGGCGTGGCCACGCCCATCGGGTAGCTCCAGCCCGCGTCGACGGCAGACGTGGAGGCGCCGCGTACCACGCCGGTCGCGACCTGACCGAACCGCCGGCCTGACCGTTCGTTCAGCGCCCGGTAGCAGACCACGACCCGGGCAGCGCCGGTGGCCACCGCCATCGCCGCCTGGTGCACGGTCGCGCACGCGGCCCCGCCGCCGTAACCGACCTGGCTGAAGAACGTCAGCTCGCCGGCGCCGATCTCGCGTGCGACCGCGATCTCGGCGTTCGAGTCCATCGTGAACGTGACGAGCCCGTCCACATCGGCGCCGTTGAGCCCGGCATCGTCCAGCGCCGCGCGCACCGCCTCGACGGCGAGCTTGAGTTCGCTCCGGCCGGAGTCCTTGGAGAACTCGGTGGCGCCGATCCCGGCGATCGCTGCCGTGTTCATGAGCCGTTCCCAGCGCGCGCGGCTGGCAGCAACCTGACCGTGCCGGTGACGTGGTCGCCGAGGCTGCACCGGCCGGTGACCGTGACGACCTGCTCGCCGCCTTCGCCATCGGCGACGCGTCCGGAGAACGTCAGCACGTCACCGGCGTAGCAGGGCACGCCGAGCCGGATCGAGATACCGCGCACGATCGCCTCCGGCCCCGCCCAGTCGGTGACGTACCGCTGCACCAGGCCCGTCGTCGTGAGGATGTTCAGGAAGATGTCCCTGCTGCCGGTCGCGGCGGCGAAGTCGCGGTCGTGATGCACCGGGTAGAAGTCGCGGGTTGCCAGCGCCGTGGCGACGACGACAGTGGGCGTGACTTCGATGGTCAGCTCCGGCAGCGTGCCGGGCACATCCCGGCGCCACACCGGCATGGTCAGCTCGCCGTCGATCCGCTCGAATCCGACGCGCACGGGCATGTCGATCCCGACCTCGCCCGGGTCGATGCCGGTCAGCTCACCGAGCATGCGCACGCCCTCGGCCAGCTCGACCAGTGCGACCACGAACGGCGGCCTCCTGCCGGGCACCGGCGGGTGGTGGTGCACCACGTAGCTGTAAACGCTGCCAGTGCCGGCCGCCACCTGGTAGTCGCCCGTCCAGAGCGCACCGCAATTGAGGCACGCGGGGCCCGGCGGATGGCGCAGGGCGCCGCACTTCCCGCAGCGCTGGATGCGCAGCTCGCGCTGTCGGGTGCCCGCCCAGAAGAACTCGGTGTCGGGGGAGAACGGCGGCCGCATCGGGGCGCCCCGGTCGGTGTCGGCAGCCTGCGGTGTCCCGGCGGCGCCGGGCCGGAACTTCAGCACCCGCCAGTCCATCTCGGCGACCGGCTCGGCGCCGGAGTACCAGACGTTCCTGGTGGTCACGAACCATCCGTCGCCGAGCGCGGTGCGCTTCGGGCCGGCCACGCCGGCGAGTTCGGAGCGCAGGCTGAGCAGTTCGCCGTGCCGCAGGTACCGGTGATAGGTCTGGTCGCAGTTGGTGGCCACGACCGAGGTGAACCCAGCTTCGTCCAGCAACGCCATCATCTGACCGAGCGGATCGGCCGGACCGTCGGCTGGCTCGCCGGCGGTCTCGGCAGGCAGGAGTCCGGGCATCGTCCACACCTGGACCATGGCGGGCGGCGCGACCAGCTGCCCGTGCCCGGACCGGGCGGCGAACTCCGCGTCTGTATAGAGCGGGT
>JASHTT010000119.1 GCA_030040415.1 Streptosporangiaceae bacterium
TGCCGCGTAGCCTCTTACCCGGTTATTGACGCGCGCCGCGGGAGCGTTCGCTGTCAGTGGCTGGCCTGGCCGTCAGAACTTCTGTTGGCCGCCGGTTGGCGGCCGGGTCGACCTGATACCGGCCGCCGACCTGAAGCCAGCGGTACGCAGGAATGTCGAAGCCGACCTGGTCGAGTTGTGACCGCGCGTGAGCGGCAACGGCCACTCCATCTTGCAGGCCACGGTCGATGACGACCTGCCTGAACTCAAACGTGCCGTCCAGGACTTGGCTGACCAGCACACCGACGACAGCTCCGCGGAGTGACCGCGAGCTGAGGTCCGTTCAGTGGCGGAACAGCCGCAGTCCGGTGTGCACCAGCGTCATGCCGTACTCGGCACAGGCGGCCTGAACCTCGGCTGACCGGCTGGAACCGCCCGGCTCGACGACGTAGCGGACGCCGATCGTGCTCGCGTGATCAATGTTGTCGCGGAATGGGATGTAGCCATCGGACGTGAGCGTGACGCCGCAGAGCTGGTCCAACCACCGTCGCCGCCACTTGTGGTCCAGGCTAGGCGACATGCCGGGAAACAGCCTGCCGAACTCGGCGAGCTGGCCCGGCGTCATGTCGGCGTCGGCCATCCTGAGTTGCCAGTTCAGTCGGTCCTGCCGGGTCATGCCAGACACCGCCGGGAGAGCGCGGATGCTCGGGTGGCGGCGCAGCCACCAAGCGGCCGCCTTGGCCGCTGCGAGCTGGACGCAACCGACTCGGTTCTGCTGACCCGCACCGACGCCGATGGTGATGCCGTCCTTGACCAGCGCGACCGAGTTCGACTGCGTGTAGCGCGAGGTCACCAGGCCCAGCAGGGCGTCCCGGACCGCCTCGGCTGGCAGCGCCGGCCCGGACACGACGTTCAGCAGGTCTGCACTGATGCCAAGCTGATCCCGCTGCTGTTCGATCACCAGGCCGAAAACGTCGCGCCGCTCGGCATCGGGCGGCCGGTAGCCAGGGTCGGCCTCGAGTACCAGGAACGTGCCGCGCTTCTTGGCGGCCAGCACGCCGACGACTCCGGTGTCGAAGCCCGGTGCGATAATCCCGTCCGAGGCGACCCGGGCGAGAAAGCCGGCCAGCTCCGCGTTCACCGGCTCCGACACGGCGATCATGTCACCGAACGACGACCGCGGATCCGCATCGCGCGCCCGCACGTACGCCGACGTCAACGGCGCAGGCTGGTCGTCCAGGCCCCACGCTTGCAGCGCGGAGTCGTCGAGCTGGCCGGCCAGCGCGGCGCCGGCCGGCGAGACATGCTTGATCGAGGCGGCGGCGACCGTCTTCGTGGCCGCCGAGGCCTCGCGGACGAGCTGCCAGCCGGTCAGCGCGTCCAGCAGGTTGATGAACGACGGCTCGCCACTGACGACACGCACCGGAGTCGCTGCGGCGGACGGCAGGACGCGCGCAGCTTGGTGTGGATTCATGCCATATCGCAGTCGCATGGAGCAACTCCTCGTCATCCGAGGAGCACCCAGGCCGACGGCGCTCCGACTGGCTACTGCGCTTCCCGGTGGTCAATCCCACCCAAGGCCAGTCGCGCTGAGGCCGATTGTACGCGCGGCGGCACGGCCCTAGGCTCGTGAAGATGACGGCGACGATGCCTGCGAGGTCCGCCGCCGAGGACGTCGCAAGGCGGCTGCTCGACGACGGCTACGTGGTCGTGACTGGCATGCTCGACGCGGGACGGGTGAAGGCCGCCAGGGACGACCTGGACCGAGTCCTGGCAATGACTCCGACCGGCCGGAACCTGTTCGAGGGCTACTCCACCCAGCGCGTCTACGCGCTGTTCGCCAAGACGCGGACCTTCGACGAGGCCGCCATCGACCCGCTTGTGCTCGGTGTCCTCGACCAGGTGCTTGGCCATTATCAGCTCAGCGCGCCGGTCGGCATCCGGATCGGCCCCGGCGAGAAGGCGCAGATCCTGCACCGGGACGACGCGATCTACCCGGTGCCCGAGCCGCACCCCCCGTTGGTGGTGAACACGATGTGGCCGCTGGACGAGTTCACCTTGCAGAACGGCGCGACCCGGTTCATCCCCGGCAGCCACGACTGGCCGCCCGGCCGCACGCCCACCGGGGCTGACGAGATCGCCACCGCCGTGCTGTCGCCCGGCGATGTCATGATCTACCTCGGCAGCCTGTGGCACGGCGGCGGCGCGAACAGTACCGACAAGCCGCGGCTCGGGGTGATCCTCGAGTACGCCGCCGGCTGGCTGCGCCAGCAGGAGAACCACTGCCTCGCGGTGCCCCGCGAAGTCGTCAAAGAGCTGCCGGAACGGCTGCAGGAACTGCTCGGCTACAACATCTACCCGCCGTTCGTCGGCTATGTGGACGGTGTCCACCCGCGGAAGGTTCTCGGATGACCGCTGGCTCCCGGTGTCGATACGGCCGCCGGTCATTCGTGTAGCTGGTGAGAGCCGGCCAAACCGAGCTGGCGAACCGGACAGGAGCACGGCGATGACCCAGTACCTGCTCAGCATGTACCAGCCCGACGGCGAGCCGCCGCCTCCCGAAGTACTCGGCCCCATCATGGCGGAGCTGGGCGCCTTGCGGGCCGACCTGCAGGCCCGCGGCCAGTGGGTGTTCACCGCGGGGCTGCTCCCGCCGGACACCGCCACGGTGGTGCGGGTGACTGGCGGCGAGGAGTTCTTCGTCGACGGGCCATTCGCCGAAGGCAAGGAGCACCTCGGCGGCTTCACGGTGATTGCCGTCGCCGACCTCGATAGCGCACTGGAACAGGCGCGCAAGATGGCCGCGATCACCGGCCTGCCCATCGAGGTACGCCCAGTCCGCGAGCAACTGCCGAGTTAACAGCGCTGTGCCCGGCGTGCCGTCTGCGGAAATCGCCCGGATCTTCCGCCAGGACTACGGCCGCGCTGTGTCCGTCCTGGTCCGCGTGTTCGGCGACATCGACATTGCCGAGGACGCGGTCCAGGACGCCTTCGCCACTGCGCTGCAACGCTGGCCGGCAGACGGGCTGCCGCCGAGCCCGGCGGGCTGGCTCATCACGACGGCCCGCAACAAGGCCATCGACAAGCTGCGCCGCGATGCCGCGCGCGACGACAAGCACGCGCAGGCGGCCTTGATTCACGCCGCCGACGAACCAGCTGTTCAGGAGGGTCCCGTGCCCGACGACCGGCTGCGGCTGATCTTCACCTGCTGCCATCCCGCCCTGGCCCCCGCGGCCCAGGTAGCACTCACCCTCAGGCTGATCGGCGGTCTGTCGACCGCGGAGGTGGCCCGCTCGTTCCTGGTCAATGAGCAAACCATGGCGCAGCGGCTGGTACGGGCGAAGGGCAAGATCCGCGACGCGAAGATCCCGTACCGGGTGCCGAGCGAGGCCGAGCTGCCCGGCCGGCTGCGCGCCGTGCTCGCGGTGGTGTACCTGATCTTCAACGAGGGTTACGCGGCGAGTTCGGGCGATCGGCTGGTGCGGGATGACTTGTGCGCCGAGGCCATCAGGCTCGGCCGGTTGCTGGCCGATCTCATGCCGGACGAGCCCGAGGTCCTTGGCCTGCTTGCGTTGATGCTGCTGACCGACTCCCGGCGCGCTGCGAGGGTGACCGCCGACGGCGATCTGGTTTTGCTGGCCGCTCAGGACCGCAGCCGGTGGGACCGCGCGCTGATCGCCGAGGGCCAGCAGCTTGTCCGCGCCTGCCTGCGGCGCGACCAGCCCGGGCAGTACCAGATCCAGGCCGCGATCAACGCCGTGCACAGCGACGCGCCGACCGCGGCCGACACCGACTGGCGGCAGATCTGCCAGCTCTACGACCAGCTCATGGCGGTAGCCCCGAGCCCGGTCACCGCGCTCAACCGGGCGGTCGCGGTAGCGGAGGTTGGCGGACCGCAGGCTGCCTTGGTCATAGTCGACGGTCTCAACCTGGAGGGCTACTACCTGCGGCACGCCATTCGCGCCGACCTGCTGGCCCGCCTCGGTCGCGGACCGGAGGCCGCAGCTGAGTACCGCAGGGCCCTGACCCTGACGCGCAACGCCGCGGAGCGCAAGTTCCTCGCTCTCCGGCTCGCCGAGCGCGGCGGAGACGCTTAAGACTCCTCGGCGAGCCTGGCCTGCATCCGGCGCATGCCGCGCAGCCAGCGCTCGCGATCGGCGGCCCGGCGCTGCTCGTACGTGGCGACCTCCGGGTGCGGCAGGATCAGGAACTGCTCGGTGCCGATAACGTCCAGTGCCGCCTGCGCCACCTGCTCCGCGGTCAGCACTCCGTCGACTGCGGCCTGCGCCGACCCGCCGCCGACCCGGTCGGTCTCCGGCAGTGCAGCCGCGCCGGCCTCACGCCTGCTGGTGTCGAGCAGGTTGCTGGAGAACGCCTGGGGGCACAGGCACGACACCCGGATGCCCTGATCGCCGTAGGTGATCGACAGCCATTCGGCGAACGCCACGGCCGCATGCTTGGTCACCGCGTAGGGCGCGGAGCCTAGCTGGGTCAGCAGCCCGGCGGCCGACGCCGTGACGATCAGGTAGCCCTCGCCTCGGGCGAGCATGCCGGGCAGTACGGCCCGCGCAACGTACACGTGACTTTGCACGTTGACGGCCCAGATCCTGGACCACGCGTCGTCAGCGGCCTCGGGGCCGCCCGCCACGATGATCCCGGCGTTGGAGAAGAACAGGTCAACCGGGCCGAACGCCGCCTCCGCCTTGCCGACCAGCGCCCGGACCTCTGCTTCCCGCGTCACGTCCGCGGCCGCGGCGACGGCGGGATGGCCACCCGCCTCGATCTGCGCCGCGACCC
>JASHTT010000014.1 GCA_030040415.1 Streptosporangiaceae bacterium
CAGCCAGATGTACCGCGGGCCCGCCGACCCGACGCCGAGCACGAACAGCGAGTAGATGCCCACCATCGGCGACAGATAGCAGAACGCGACGCTGAAGTTCTCGAAGAGACTCAGCACCCGGTTCAGTTCCTGCCGGTACCCGAACCTCGCGAGCGCGGCAGCGTCAGCGTCTCCTCCGGATACAGCCGTTACTGACCCATCACTGGGAACCGCAGAGTTGGCCATTGCCTCATCCCTGCCCGTCAGTATCTTCCGTCACAGCGTGAGGCAGATCCTAGACGGCCAGGGCAGTTTGGGCCATACCTAAAAGCGGGGGTGGTGTCAACCCGTCAGCTGCAGTATCGCGTTTGCCTCGTTGTTGCTGAGCTGCAGGGATGCGGACGCGATGTTCTCCGCCACATGATCCGGCGAGCCGGAACCCGGGATCGGCAGGATCTGCGCCGACCGGCCGAGCAGCCAGGCGAGCGCGACCTGCCGCGTGGAGACATTGTGCTGCCTGGCAGCGTTAAGTACCGGCGGCAGGCTGTCGGCCTCCTGAATCGGCGCCCACGGCAGGAACACAATGTCTTCCTGATCGCACAGGTCGACCATCGACTCCGAGGACCTGTCGGACAGGTTGTAGCGGTTCTGCACGGACACAACGGGCGTCAGCTTCTGCATCTCGCGCAGCTGTTGCTCGGACACGTTGGACACACCGATGTGCCGGATCTTGCCTTCGTTCCTCAGCTCGACGAGCGCCCCGATCGACTCGGCGATCGGCACCTTCGGGTCCGGCCGGTGGAACTGGTAGAGCGGAATCTGGTCGAGCTTCAGCCTGCGCAGGCTGCCCTCGCACGCCTTGCGCAGGTGCTCGGGACGGCCGTCGGCGTCCCAGCGACCCGGCCCTGGGCGCACCAGCCCGCCCTTGGTCGCGATCACCAGGTCGTCGGCGTACGGATGCAGGGTCTCGGCTATCAGCTCCTCACTGACGTCCGGACCGTAGGAGTCCGCGGTGTCGATGAAGTTCACGCCCATGTCCACTGCCTGGCGCAGCGCCGCCTTGGCCAGGTCGCGGTCTGACGGCTCTCCCCAGACGCCCTGACCGGTGATCCGCATCGCACCGAACCCCATCCGGTTGACCGTGAGGTCTCCGCCGATGCTGATCGTGCCCGCTGCCGCTGCGCCCTGCTTGTCGCTCATGCAGATCCTCTCGAGCTGGGGCCGGGCGGCGCGCAACAGCCGTTCCGGCACGAACCAACGTTCCTAACCTTAATCAGGTGCTGACAGCTCCCGCCCGGCGGCCTCCGGCCGCTGTTGCCGCCCGCCATCGCACGCTATATTCACATCGCTGCCCTTAGCGGAAAAGGCGCGCAATGTCCGATCGTGCAGATCCGGCCGGAGACCGTCAGCCACCGGTCATCGACACCAGCGTCGCGCACAGCGCCCGGGTGCATAACTACTGGCTCGGCGGCAAGGACAATTACGCCGCCGACCGCGCGGCCGGCGACGCGGTCGTGGCGGCCTACCCGGGCATCGTCGCTTCTGTGCGCGCCAACCGCGCCTTCCTGGCCCGCGCGGTCCGTTACCTGGCGGGTGACGCGGGAGTCCGGCAGTTCCTCGATGTCGGGACCGGCATCCCGGCAGCGAACAATACACACGAGGTCGCCCGGGCCGTTGCGCCGGACTACCGGGTGGTGTACGTGGACTACGACCCGGTAGTGCTCGCGCACGCACGCGAATTGCTCGCCAGCGGACCACAGGGCGCCACCGACTACATCGACGCTGATGTGCGCACTGACGTCCCGGTCATCCTCGCGGAGGCGGCGCGCGCGCTCGACTTCAGCAAGCCGGTGGCGGTCATGCTCATCGCCCTCATGCACCTGATCACCGACGGTCACGATCCGTACGGCATCGTAGAGTCGCTGATGGCCTCGGTGTCCCCCGGCAGCTACCTGGCGCTGTCCCAGGTTGCCTCCGATGTGCAGACCGAGCAGGTCGCGCGGGCACGCGACCGGTTCAACCGGATGTCCTACGAGCAGCAGCGGCACCGTAGCCGCGACGAGGTCGCGCGGTTCTTCGCCGGCCTGGACCTGGTGCCGCCGGGCGTCGTGCTGGTGCAGCAATGGCGACCAGGCTCGGCAGCGGAAGCGGCGGCGAAGTCTGCCATGTGGTGCGGCGTCGCACGCAAGCCGTAGCGCAGATCCCTCAACCGCTCCGCGGCTAATCGAGGTGACCTCGGCGCGCGACCGGACTAGCGTCATGACTCATGCAGACCACGGTGACCGCCGGTGCGGACAAGATCTGGGCCGAGGACTCCGAAGGCTCCGGGCCCGTGCTTGTCTTGCTGCACGAAGGTGTCGGCGACTCGCGAATGTGGGACCCGGTGTGGCCCGAGCTCACGGCCGCGTACCGCGTGATCCGCTACGACGTGCGCGGCTACGGCCGCTCGCCTGCGGCCACCGAGGACTTCACGCTGCTCAGCGACGCGCTGCGGGTGCTCGATCATTTTGGTGTCGGCAGCGCCTATGTCTGCGGCTGCAGCATGGGCGGTGGCACCGCGCTCGAGCTGGCGCTCGCCGAGCCTGACCGGGTCACGTCGATGGTGCTGCTCTGCCCGGGGATCAGCGGGTATGACTGGCCAGACGAGCCCGACGTGGAGGCGCAGTTCCGGGCGGTGGAGGAGTCTGGAAGCGAGGACGCGTTCGTCGAACTCTGCGTGCAGCTCTGGGGCGCCGCGGGTCCCGATCCGCTCGTCACCGAGCTTGCGCGCTCGGCCGTCCGCGCCTGGCCCAGCGAGGAGTATCAGCAGGAAGACGACACGACGTTCGGTCGGCTCGGCGACGTCACGGTACCGACCGTGATCATGGTGGGGGACCTGGACAGGCCACCACTTATCGCCAGCAACGAGGAAGCGGCCCGCCGGATCCCCGGCTGTGAGCTGATCAGCATGCCAGGCGTCGACCACTACCCCACGGTCCGCGCACCGGGGCTCGTTATGCAGACGATCCTGCGGCACTGCCCGGCCTAGCAGGGGCGTGGTGGCCGACCCGGGAAAGCGCTGGCTGGTCACCTCCGGCCAACAGGATCCGGATACTGTGGCGCGGCTGCTGGGATTGCTGCCGACTTGGTTTGGCATCCCGGCATCGAACGAGGAGTACCTAAGGTCGGCTCGTCACCTGCCGACATATCTGGCACGCCCGGCGCAATCGCCTTCGGCCGATCCGGTCGGCGCGCTGCTCGCCTTGCGGCACTTCCAGCAAGCCGCGGAGATCTACCTGATGATGGTGCAACCCGATCTGCACCGCCGCGGTGTCGGCCGCGCGCTGGTACGGGCGCTCGAAGCCGACCTGGTTGCTGACGGATGCGCGGTCCTCCAAGTGAAGACGCAAGGTCCGAGCCACCCGGACGCCGGGTACGCGCTCACCAGGAAGTTCTACGCGGCGGTGGGATTCAAGCCGCTGGAGGAGCGCACCGACATCTGGGGCCCGAAGAACCCGTGCCTGATCATGGTTAAGGCGCTCTGACGCCGGACCAATCGCGCGTGGACGTCCGCAAGGCTGTCTGCCATGATCATGCCATGCGTCGCGGCGTCGCTCAGCTGCTGTTCGCCGTGGTCTACGTCGCCTGTTACGGCCTCGGCATCTGGCTGATCACCGAGCACGCACCGGCGCATACAACCGCTGTCGGAAAAGCGGCCGCCGCGATGCTCGTCCTTGCCGCCTACGCGGTCGGCATCATCGTGCACGAACTGGGCCACGCACTTGCCGCTCGCCTCGCTGGCGCACGGGTGCTCTCCATCCACTTCTTCGGTCCGCCCGATAGGTTGACGTTCCACGTCGGCACTACGGCGGTGAGCCTCGGGCTGCGGCCCAGTGGCCAGGTCGTGTATCCGGCCCGCCAGCTGTCAGTCGCGCGGGACGGCCTGGTCACGGTGGCAGGTCCGGCGACCGAAATACTCGTGGCGCCGCTGTGGCTGCTGCTGCCGGTCTCGCGTTGGCTCGCCGTGTTCCTCGCGTTCATCAGCCTCACGTCCGGGCTGCGCGATTTCGCGCCCGGCACGGACGAGTACGAGAGCGACGGCTACCAACTGTTCCGGCTGCGCGCCCGGCTGCGCGCCGACAGGGACATCAGCGAATTGCTGGCCATCCCGGACTGGATCGCCGTACCGGACGCCGCAGACAGACTGATCAAGGGCTACTCGCTCGACATCCCGCAAGCGGTGGACCGGGTCCGTGAACTGCGTGCGCGGCCAGACCTCCTGCTGCGCCTCTACGCGCAGCCATGGACGCTCGCGAGGAGGCCCGAACCGGACGTGCAGAAAGTCATCCACGGCCTGTCCTGGCAGGTGCTGCTGAACCCGGACGTGCCGGTCGACCTAGCCGACCTGGCCGCCGACCGGGTGGAGTGGGTGCGCAACAGCATCGACCCGTTCGATGACGACGCGAAGGTCCGGCGAGCCGACGTCACGCACACACTGGCTCTCGCCCGGCTCCGGCAGGGCAGGCCAGAAGAGGTGCGCGCACTCTGCGGGGACGCACTCGCGCGCGACGACCTCGACCCGGCGGACCGAGCCACCGTGCTGGCGACGGTGGCTTTGGCCAGGCACGCGCGGATGCTGTCCGGCGAGAAGCAACTCGACGAAGCACTGGCCCTGAACCCGGACGCAGATCTTGTCGCCGAGGCAGTAGCCCTGCTGCGCGGCAGCCGCGCCGACACCGGCGAGGTTAGCGATCCCCGGCCGGTGCCGCCAAGCGATGACACGCCCGAAGTAGCGCTTAAGGTCGGCTGAGGACTGTCGTGAAGGCGCTGGTATTCCGGCACAATCTCGCCAGCGAGGCAGCCGCGGCCGTCGGCGGCCGAGTCGACAAGCGTGCCTTCGTCGCGCGGTTTGCGCCAGCTCGGCTCGAGGACATCGAGGAGCTGCCGCTGCCCGGCGATGACTGGGTCCGGGTGCAGACGACCATTTCGGGTCTGTGCGGCTCCGACGTCAAGCAGATAGTCCTGAACGGCGCGCGCGATAACCCACTGACCGCACTTGTCTCGTTCCCCCATGTGCTCGGTCATGAGGCGGTGGGCCGGCGCGCTGACACCGGCCAGCGCGTGCTGCTGAATCCGTGGTTGTCGTGCGGGCCGCGTGGCATCGACCCGCCGTGCGCTGCCTGCAAGGACGGCCGCTATCCGTGGTGCCGTAACTTTCGTTGGGGCAACCTGCCGGTCTCGATCCACATTGGCAACTGCGCGGCCGCGTCCGGCGCGCACGCCGAGCGGTTCGCCGCGCACGCCTCGCAGCTCTTCCCGATCCCGGACGGGGTTTCGGACGATGCCGCTGTGCTGGCGGACCCGGTCAGCGTCTCGCTGCGCTCGGTGCTGCTGGCGCCGCCCCCTGGTGATCGCCAGCCGGTGCTCGTCTACGGCTCCGGAACGCTGGCGTTCGCGGCGATCGCGCTGCTGCGCCACCTCTATCCGGACACGGAGGTGTGGGCCGCGACCCGGCCAGGCGCCCGCGCCGAACTGGCAGTGCGGCTCGGCGCGCAGGCCGCGCTGTCATCCGCGCCAGACGAGCTGGTCGCGCAGGTCGCGCACCGGACCGGAGCCACGCCGCTGACGCCGTGGAGCAAGCGCGATTGGCTCCAGGACGGCCCGGCCGTCGTGTACGACATGATCGGCTCCACGCAGACCGTGGAGACCTCGCTGCGGCTGCTGGCGACCGGCGGCACGCTCGTCATCTCCGGCGTGGAGCCGCCGAAGCGGTTCGAGTGGACGCCGCTGTATTTCAAGGAGCTGCACGTGATCGGCTCCAACGGTTTCGGCGTCGAGGAGGTCGGCGGCGTCGCCAAGCACGCAATGGAGCACTACTTCGACTTCGTGGCTGACGGTCTCGACCTGACACCTGTCATCACGCACCGGTTCCCGCTGGACCGCTGGGACGAGGCGGTGCTGGCCGTCAAGAACGCGCGCCGCACCGGTGCGGTCAAGGTGCTGCTCGAGCCGGCTCAGTCGTAGCAGGCCTCGAGCTGCCAGCTGCCGTCCTGCACCACGGCAAGCCAGGCGTTCCCGTCCTGTGTGACCAGCTGGAATCTCGCCTGCCTGACGGCTTGACCCGGATCCCACCAGCGCTGCGTAACCGGCCACGGGCCCGCCCAGTGGTCGATGGCCCGTACGGGTGCGCCGCCGATCCGCAGCCAGGCCGGCGGCCCGGACAACTCGGCACGCCCGCTGACTGTCACTGCGTCGCCGCGGTCGTCGGTCACCGTGGCGGGGATCGGCGCGGGGTAGACGGTGGCGGGTGCCGGCGCCGGGATGTGCCCTGGCCACGGACGGTCGACCGGGCGGAGTGGCACCTCGGCGTCCCCGAACGGGACTGTCACCGCCTGCTCGGCCGGCCTGCGGCCGCCGGACACCACAGGGCGGGTCACGGCGGCGTGCCCGAGCATCGCCTGGACCCGGATGGCTGCGCGTGCCACCCGGTCGCTGATCACGCAGTCGCCCCACAGGGCAAGCTGCCGTCCGGTCGCGCGGACCAGCTGGTCGGGGACCAGCCGAAGTAGGGCGACACCACCTGCGCTTGGCTCGCCGTCCGGCAGCTCGCCGCGCCAGCCGTCGAGCTGCCAGCGGACGCGCTCGGCCACCGCCAGCGCCGTCAGCAGCCCGTCGTGCCGCCACAGCCTGGCGAGCTCCCGGCCGTCCGCGCAGCGCACCACGACCTGGACCCGTACGCAAGCCAGGCCGCTTGCGGCCAGCCGGTCATGCATCTCGTCGGCCAGTGCCTTGGCCGCGAAGATCACCGGTTCGGACTGCTCGACGGGCGGGTCGAACTCCATCTGCACCGAGAGGTCGGCGGCCGGCCGCTGCGGCACGAGCGGGCGGGGATCCAGTCCGCGGGCCAGCCGGCAGGCGAGCGTACCCTCCGCGCCAAACCGGCCGGCCGCCTCGCCCGGTGGCAGCGCGGCGAGCGCGCCCAGCGTCTCGATGCCGAGCCTGGGCAGCAGCTCGCAGAGATCCGGCATGTCCAGCACGCCGACCGGGAGCCCGGCTAGGAACTCCGGCGTCTTCCCCGGCGGCACGAGCAGGCCAGCCGGCTCGGCGCGCGCCGCCAGTTCCGCGGCGAACAGGCCGTCCGCGATCCCGACCTGGCAGGCGAGCCCGCGCTGGCTGACGGCGGCGGCGATTTTCGTGGCAAGCTCGGCCTCACCGCCGAAGTAGCGTGCCGGGCCGCGTGCCGCGAACGCGCACACGCCAGGCCGGAGCACCTCGACCTGCGGGCAGAACTCGGTCGCGACACCGACCACAGCCTCGAACGCACGCGCGGCAGGCCCGTCCTCCTGCTGCCAGTCCGGACAGCTCAGCACGAGCACCCGCGGCGGCATCCCGGCTGCGGCAGGCCGCCTGCTCATCCGCTGCTCCGCAGTCGCTCGGGAGCCGCCGGGTAGTCGCCGGACTCGCCAGCTGCATCGCCAGCCATTGACACCGAACCGTCCGGCCCTGGCAACCACAGCCAGGCCGAACGTGCCCGTTCCCCGGCTCCGCGGCCACCGGCGACAACCCGCGCCCGGCGCGCCTGCAGCCGCCCGTGCCCCGAGCCGATCCCGGTCCACTGCGCGTCGGTCACCGTCAGCCGTGCCGACGCGCCGGGCCAGTCCCCTGCGACGACAAGCACGCTGCCGTACCGCCGGGCCGCCGCCTCCAGCCTGTGCCGCAACTGGGCTGGCGGCCGGTCCGGCGGGCGCAGCAGCACGACGTCGAAGCCGTCAAGCAGCGAAGCCACCACCTGCGGCCAGCTCCGGCCGGGGTCAGGGACCAGCAGGAGCCGGGCAGGATCCAGGCCGACGTCGGCCGCTGCCCGCACGCCGACCGACGGCACCCCGACCACGGCGCACCACGCCCCGTCGGCCGACGCACCCGCCACCAGAGCCAGGCAGAGCAGGCCCCAATCCCCCGATGTCAGCACCGATCCGCGCTGCAGCCCGCCCGCGGGCAGCAGTTCCCGGAATGCCGGAAGTACCGGCAGCAAGCCCTCGCCGGCCAGCACGTCGTCCCGGTGGCGCACCGGAGACAGCGAGATGACCTGAGCTGCCCCCGTTCCCACTCACCAACTATCGAACGCATATTCGAGTCAGTCAAGCACCTTCTCCATGATCACGGAAGATCCGGCCACGGGGCAAGCCCGGATTTACCGTGATCATGATCAGGGGCGGTCTGCTAGCCGTGCGTTGACGGCCGGGCGGGTCAGCGGCGCCGGTGCCGGGCCCGGGCCATGCCGACGACTTCCTGCGCGACCCGGCGGGCCGCACCCCGGGCGTCACGGCCAGCGCCAGCCGCCGAAGAAGCGCCGTCGGCCGGCGTCAGGGACTCGCTCAGGGTGGCGCAGGCCGCGACGATGCCGCTGCCGTCGGCCAGGTTCTCGTCGTCCGGCACGATCACGCAGCTGTGCGTGGCCGCGAACGTCTGCGCGTTCACTATCTGGTCACCACGGCTCACGCTGCGCGGCAGCGGGATGAGCACGGCCGGCTTGCCGACCGCGTCGAGTTCCGCGAGCGTCGTCGCGCCGGAACGGCCGATCACCAGGTCGGCCAGCCATAGCGCGTCGGCCATGTCCTCGTTGAGGTACTCGAACTGGAAATAGCCGGGGAACCCGGCGAGCCCGTCGTCGGAGTTCGAAGGTCCGCAGACGTGCACCACCTGAAAGTCCTTGACCAAGGCATCGAGCTGGTTGCGGACCGCCTCGTTGATCCGCACCGAGCCGCTGCTCCCGGCGAAGACCAGCAGCACCTTGCCGCCCTCGGCCAGACCGTGCCTGGCCCTGAACCGCTCGCCATTCCCCTCCTCGAGATCGTCGCGGACCGGCAGGCCGGTGCAGACGATCCTGGTCCGCCGGCCTGGCACCACGGTCGCCTCGCTGGAGATCAGCACCTTGCTGGCCAGCCTGGCAAGGATGCGGTTGGCCAGGCCGAGCGACTCGTCCGACTCGTGGATAGCGACCGGCACCCTGCCCAGCCACGCGCCGATCGCCACGGGCACGCAGACGTAGGCACCCTTGCACAGCAGCACGCTGATGCGCTCCCGGCGGATGGCCGCGACGGCCGCGACGATCCCGGCCAGCACGACGAACGGCATCGTCAGGTTGCGCCACGACCGGTACCTGCGCAGCCCAGCGGCAGGCACCGGGACGAAACGGAGCCCCGCGCGGGACGCGAGCCGCTCCTCTATGCTGTCGGCCCGCCCGAAGTACACCACGTCGGGTACACCACGGCGGGCAAGCTCGGCCGCGACTGCGAGCGCAGGCACGACGTGACCAGCGCTGCCGCCGCCCGCCACGCCCACTCTGAGAGACACCGGCGCGATGCTAGCACTTCCGAAGACGGGCGCCCCCATAGTCTGTGCGGAGTGGCCGGCCGATCGCTGTTCACCAGGTACGCCGTGGCGTGGCTGTACGTGGCGGTGCTGTGCGCTGGTGAACTTGCCTACATCCTGCTGACGCCCGGCGGGCGCGGCACGTTGCTGGGCTGGGCCAGCACCAGCGTGCACAACCTGCAGCACGACCCGGCCGGCAGCCTGGTCGCCTCGGCGTTCTTGCCGACCAGTTACCTGTGGGCCTGGCCGATCCTGGCCGCCGTCGCGATGTTCGGTGCCTGTCAGGCGCTTGGCAACTGGCGCACCGCCGTCGTGTGCGCCGCCGGGCACGTCGTCGGCACGCT
>JASHTT010000120.1 GCA_030040415.1 Streptosporangiaceae bacterium
CGCCGCGTAGCCGAGATCCATCCGGTCCAGGTAGGGCAGCACCTTGTAGGCGACCGGACCCGGTGGCACCTCGATGTCGTCGCCAGCCCGCGGCCCCACGACATGCAGCACCTGCACGCCAGCATCGCGCAGCGGGCTCGCTGCGCGCAGCACGGCGTGGTTGAGCGAGGCAGCACCCTGGGAGCCGCCAGTCACCAGCAAGACCGGCAAGTCGGGGGCGAGGCCGAAGTGCGCACGTGCCTGGTCGGCGAGCGCGAGCCGGTCCAGGCTAGAGATCTCCCGCCGGATAGGGATGCCGACATAGCGCGCGTGCGGCAGCCGGGTGCCTGGCTGACCGGTGCAGACGTGCCGGGTGAGCAGCGCGCCGAGCCGGTTGGCCAGACCAGGCTTGCCGTTGGCCTCGTGCACGACTATCGGCACGCCCCTGCGCCTGGCGGCCAGGTATCCCGGCGTTGCCACGTAGCCGCCGAAGCCAGCCAGCACGTCGGCTCCGGTCCTGTCGAGGACCTGGGCGGTCGCCGTGACGGCGCCTGCTAGCCGTGCTGGCACCGACAACAGCTCACGGGTCATCGACCGGGGCAGCGGCACCGGCGGAATCAGCGCGAGGTCGTACCCCCGCATCGGCACCAGCCTGGTCTCCAGCCCTCGCTCGGTGCCCAGGCAGGTGATGGCCGTCTCGGAGTCCGCGCGCCGCAAGGCGTCAGCAAGCGCCAGCGCGGGTTCGATGTGCCCGCCGGTGCCGCCGCCGGCGATGACGACGCTCACACTCACTGGTCAGTCACGCTCCTCGTCGGCGCCGTCCGGCAGGCCTGGCGGCGAACCGTCACGCGGGCCTGTTCGCGCGCCGCGAACCCGGGGCAGGGTCGCCGCCCTAGGCCGACGGCCTGCGGTCGAAGCCGAGCCAGCGCAGCAGCCGTCCCCGGCCAGCTGCGGCAAGCGCCATCCTCGCACCCGGCTCGCGCCTGGCGAACGACATCAGCATGCCAAGGGCCGCCAGCGTGACCAGCAGCGAGGACACCCCGGCCGAGATCAGCGGCAGCGGAACGCCGGTGATCGGCAGCACGCCGAGCACCGCGCCGATGTTGACCAGGGCCTGCACGATAAGCCAGACGGTGATGGCACCCGCGGCGAGCCGACAGAATGTGTCCGGCACCCGGCGCGCTATCCGCAGCCCAGCGTAGGCCAGCACGCCGTACAGCAGGACGACGCACAGCGTCCCGGCGAGCCCGAGTTCCTCGCCCAGGATCGCGAAGATGAAGTCGGTGGTGGGCTGCGGCACCGAGCCCCACTTCGCCCGGCTGGCACCGCTGCCGACGCCGAACAAACCGCCCGAGCCGAGCGCCTGCTTGCCCTGGACAAGCTGGTAGCAGCTGCCTGCCCGGCAGGCCGGGGACTGCGCGGACAAAAACCCGGTGAGCCGTTCAAGCTCATAAGGGTGCACGACGACCAGCATCAGCATGACGAAGACCAGCAGCCCGACCATCGCGGCGAGCAGCCGTCCCGGGCTGCCAACGACCCACAGCAGCGCCAGGAAGATGACCAGCAGCAGGAATGTCGTGCCCAGGTCGTCGCCGAGCATCACCAGCAGCCCGATCAGGGCGACACAGGGCAGCAGCGGGAACAGCAGCTGCCGCCAGTCGGTGAGCTGGCCGAGCCTCTCCTTGCGCGCCAGCAGGTCCGCACCCCAGACGACGAGCCCCAGCTTGGCGAACTCCGAGGGCTGCACCTGCAGCCCGCCGATCTGCAGCCACCGCTCGGCGCCGTATACCTGCTGGCCGGCCACCAGCACCAAGACGAGACCGAGTAGCGACACCCCGAGCAGCGGGTAGGCACAGGCCCGGAACACCCGAGGCGGCGTCCGCGCCGCGGCGAACATCAGAATCAGGCCAGCCGCCGCGCCGAGCACTTGCTTCTGGAACATCGAGTAGACCGGCAGGCCGTAGTCGATGTCGTAGGCCGTCGACGTGGACAGCACCATCATCAGCCCGACGCCCAGCAGCAACAGCGAACAGCCAAGCACCAGGTAATAGGACGCCAGCGGACGGTCGAGGAGCGCTTGGAACCGGCCGACGCGGCCTGCGATGCTCCAGGCCTCGCCGTCTGGCGCGGGCCCGGCGGCCGATCCCCGCGAGCGCGGGTCGGCATCCGGGTCGGCCGCGGCCTCATCCGCATCCGGCCGGCCGACAGCGGTGGTCACGTGCCCGCCGTCAGCGCACCCGCGGCAAGCTTCGACACCGCGGCGGCGAAAGCGTCACCGCGCGCCGGGTAGTCACGGAACATGTCCCACGACTGAGCCGCGGGCGCCAGCAGCACGGTGTCACCCTGCGAAGCGGCCGCCGCGGCGTGCGTCACCGCCAGGTCCATGACACCAGTGTCCGTGCTGGCCAGCTCCGTTACCGGGACATCCGGCGCGTGTCGCGCCAGTGCCTGACGGAATTTGGCGCGGTCGGTGCCAATGAGAACCGCTGCGCGAAGCCTGTCCCTGGCCCCTGTTACGAGCGCGTCCAGGTCGGCCTCGCTGCCACGAAACAGCCCGCCGGCTACCCAGATTATGGACGGGAACGACGCCAGCGACGCGGCTGCCGCTGCCGGGTTGCTCGCCTTGGAGTCGTCCACGAACCCGACCCCGCGGACTGTGCCAACAAGGCTGATCCGATGCGGCTCGGGCTTGAATGCGGCCAGGCCGGCCTCGATGGCTGCCGGTGGCGCGGCCGAGTAAGCGCGGGCCAGCGCCGCAGCCGCGAGCGCGTCGGCGACGTTGTGCGGCGCGGCCGGCTGTACGGCGCTGGCGGGAGCGAGCTCGGTTCGCTCGCCGAACGCGTCATCGACCAGCCAGCCGTCCGCCACGCCTAGCTCGCCGTGGCCAGGCGGAGCCAGCCGGAACGCGACCCGCCTGCTTAGCTGCGCCGCAGCCGCCGCAATGCGCACTGTCCTGGCGTCCTCGGCGTTGAAGACGGCGATCGCGCCCGGGCCGAAGATACGGCTCTTGGCCGCCGCGTACGACTCGATGTCGTCGTGCCAGTCCAGGTGGTGTGCGGCGATGTTGAGGAGCGCGGCAGCCAGCGGCTGCAGCGTCGAGCTCCAGTACAGCTGGAAGCTGGACAGCTCCACCGCGACCACCGGATAGGGGTCCGGGTCGGCGATCACGTCCAGGATCGGGGTGCCGACATTGCCAGCCGCCACGCTGCGGTGCCCGGCGGCGGCCAGCATCGCCGCTAGCATCCGGACCGTAGTGGTCTTGCCGTTGGTACCGGTGACGGCGAGCCACTGCTGCCACGAGCCGTCCGCCAGAACTGGCCGCAGCCGCCAGGCCAGCTCCACGTCGCCGATGACCTCGACGCCGTCGGCCGCGGCGCTGACCAGCAGCGGGGTATCCGGACGCAGGCCGGGCGAAGTCACCACCAGATCGGTGCCGGCCGGCAGCTTCGCGCCGGCGGCCAGCCGGCCGGAGCCGAGCCCGACGGTCACCCCGGCCCTTGCCAGCCCCGCGGCGATCTCCCGCCGTTCCTCGTCGTCACGCGAGTCGACAGCTGTGACCTCCGCGCCGTGCCTGGTCAGCAAGCGCGCCACGGACTGACCCGTGAGGCCGAGCCCGACCACGCAGACCCGCTGGCCGGCGAACCGAGCAAACCGCGCATCCGCGGCAGGCACGCTCATCGGCTCAGGTCTGCAGCCAGGCGGCGTAGAAGATGCCGAGACCAAGCCCGATGCACAGCGCGCTGATCAGCCAGAACCTGATCACGATGGTCGTCTCCGCCCAGCCCATCAGGTCGAAGTGATTGTGCAGCGGGCTCATCTTGAAGACGCGTATGCCATGGCCGGTTCTGACCTTGGTCGCCTTGAACACGCCAACCTGGATGATCACCGACGCCGTGGTGATCACGAACAGGCCACCCAGGATGAGCAGCAGCAACTGCGTCTTGGTGCAGACCGCCAGGCCGGCGAGCACGCCGCCGAGTGCAAGCGAGCCGGTGTCCCCCATAAAGATCTTGGCCGGCGGTGCGTTCCACCACAGGAACCCGACGCACGCGCCGAGCACAGCCGAGGCGACCACCGCCAGGTCCAGCGGGTCGCGGATCTGGTAGCAGACCTGGGTCAGGCCGATTGTGCAGTCGTTGCGCTCCTCCCAGATGCCAATCAGCACGTACGCCGCGAGCACCTCGACCGTCGCCCCGGTGGCCAGGCCGTCCATGCCGTCGGTCAGGTTCACGCCGTTGGAGAATCCGGCGATCAGGATCACGATCCAGACCACGAACGGCAGCGTGCCGATGGCCGGCCCGAAGTCGCGCAGGAAGGACAGGTGCGGATCGGCTGGGGTGATGTCGTAGCCGTCGGGATGCTGCAGGACCTCGAGCGCGAACACCGCGCCGACGACGGCCTGCCCCGCGAGCTTGGCGCCGCTGCGCAGGCCGAGGTTGGTCTGCCGGAAGATCTTGATGAAGTCGTCGACGAAGCCGACGACCCCGAGCCCGGTCATCAGCCCGAGCACCAGCACGCCGGACGTGGTCATCGGGTCGCTGGTCGCGGCGTGCCCGACCAGATAACCAACAAGGGACGCGATCACGATGATCGCGCCGCCCATGGTCGGCGTGCCGCGCTTGACCTCGTGTGACTTCGGGCCTTCCACCCTGATCGGCTGGCCGTACCCGCGGCTGCGCAGCACCCTGATCGCCAGCGGCGTGCCGAACAGGGCGATCAGCAGCGAAACCGCGCCGGTGACGATGATGGTCTTCAACTGCGCTGCCCTTCAGCATCTGCCAGCGGTCGCTCACCGGTCAGCGCGAGCGCGAGCCGCTCCAGGCCAACCGAGTGCGAAGCCTTTACCAGCACGACGTCGCCATCGGCCAGTCGGTTGTCCAGCGCCCGCATTGCCGCGGCAGCGTCCGGCACCTGCAGGAGCTCACCCTGCCAGGTTGGCACCGCCTTCGCGCCCGTCAGGATCGGCGTGGCCTGCTCGCCCACCACGATCACGCCAGCCACCCCGGCCCTGGCCGCCTGCTCGCCGGCGGCCTCGTGCAGCGCCTCGGCCTGGCCGCCTAGCTCGGTCATCTGGCCAAGCACGGCGAATGCCCGGTGCCCGCGGGCCAGCACGGCAAGCGCGTCGATCGCCGCCCGGACGGACTCCGGGTTCGCGTTGTAGGCATCGTTGACGACGATCACTCCGTCGGGTCGCCGAGTCACCTCCATCCGCCACCGGCTCCTGGCAACGGCCGTGCTGAGCCCGTCCGCGATCGCGTCGGCCGGCATGCCGAGCTGGCCGGCCAGCGCCGCCGCCGCCAGCGCGTTGGACACGTTGTGCTCGCCGTGCAGCCGCATCCGCACGGGCGCCGAGCCCTCGGCGGTGACCAGCGTGAACGATGGCCTGCCCTGGTCGTCGACGGTGACCAGGTCGGCTCGGACGTCGGCGCCGTCCGACCGGCCGAAGGTCACTACCCTGGCCCGGGTGCGGCCCGCCATGGCCGCGACCCTGGCGTCGTCGGCGTTCAGCACCGCAACGCCGTCGGAGGGCAGCGCGGCTGGCAACTCGCCCTTGGCCAGGGCGACCTGGTCGAGGCTGCCGAACTCGCCGGCGTGGGCATGGCCGACGCATAGCACCGCGCCGAGCCGGGGCGGCGCAATCTCGCACAGCGCGGCGATGTGACCAGGACCGCGGGCGGACATCTCCGATACCAGGTAACGGGTCTCCGCGGTCACCCGCAGCACGGTCAGCGGGTGGCCGATCTCGTTGTTGTAGGAGTCCTTCGGCGAGACCGTCGGGCCGAGCGTCTCGATGAGCTGCGCGGCGAGGTCCTTGGTCGTGGTCTTGCCCGCAGAACCGGTGATCCCGATGACGGTCAGCCCGGGCAACGAGTCAACGACTGCCCTGGCCAGCCGGCCAAGCGCGGCCTGCACATCAGGCACGACAAGCGCGGGGCCGCCCACCGGGCGGGTGGCCAGCACGGCGGCCGCCCCAGCCGCGAGCGCCGCGTCGGCAAAGGCGTGGCCATCGGTGCGCGTGCCAGGCAGCGCCGCGAACAGGCTGCCGGGCCGTGCCTGCCTGGAATCGATCACGACCGGGCCGGTCACGACGACCGCCGGATCGGGCACGTCGGCGAGTGCCGCGCCGGTTGCCTGCGCGAGCTGACCAACCGACAGCGGTATCACGCGTCCTCCGGGAAGGCACTGATCTCGTCGAATGCGTCGGCGGCGCGCCAGCCCTGCGCCGCGTGCTCGGCGGCTATCGTCGCATCTTCGCCCGCCTTGCGGCGTGCCAGGGCCTGCCGAGCGACCTGCCGGTCGTCGAACGGGATCACCGTGCCGCCGACGTACTGTCCCTGCTCGTGGCCCTTACCCGCGATCAGGACCACGTCCCCTTTGGCGGCAGACGCGATGGCCAGCCCGATGGCTGCCGCCCGGTCCGGCTGGACCGCGACCTCGGCCCGGTCCGTCTGGGGGACCTCGATCGCGCCGGCCAGCATCTCGGCCAGGATAGCCAGCGGATCCTCCGTGCGCGGATTGTCACTGGTAAGGATCGCGACGTCGGCAAGCCTGGCCGCGGCTGCCCCCATGAGCGGGCGCTTGCCCCGGTCGCGATCCCCGCCGCAGCCGATGACGACGACGAGACGGCCCTGGGTGACCTCTCGCAGCACCGTCAGCACGGCCTCGACCGCGCCAGGCTTATGCGCGTAGTCCACCAGCACGGTGAAGTCCTGGCCACCCTCCACGCGCTCCATCCGGCCCGGCGGGCCTGGGCAGGCGGCCACCCCGGCGACCGCGGCCGCCAGGCTCACGCCAGCCTCCACGAGTGCCACGATCGCCCCGAGCGCGTTCTGCACGTTGAAAAGGCCCGGCAGCGCGATCGCGGCATCGGACTCCACGCCGCCCGGACCGACGACACGGAAGGAGGACCCGTCGGCGCCAGCGCGGACGTCGGTCGCGCGCCAGTCGGCCGCTTGGCTGCCGGCTGCGGAAAAGGTCGTGACCGGGATCGACGCCCGCACGGCCAGTTCCCGGCCACGCGGGTCGTCGATGTTCACCACGGCTGCCCGCGCGTAGCCCGGGGTGAACAGCTCGGCCTTGGCCGCGAAATAGTCATCCATGCTCGCGTGGAAATCCAGGTGGTCCTGGGACAGGTTGGTAAAGATCGCTACGTCGTAATGGGTTCCGGACACCCGGCCCTGCGCGAGCGCGTGGCTCGACACCTCCATGGCGGCTGCCCCGATGCCCTGCTCGAGCATGGTCGCGAGCAGGGCCTGCAGGTCAGTCGCCTCGGGCGTAGTGAGCTGGCTGACGGCAGCGGTCACGCCGATCCTGGTCTCCACGCCGCCGATCAGGCCCGTCGAGTACCCGGCGGCACGCAGTCCTGACTCGAGCAGGTAGCTGGTGGTCGTCTTGCCTGCCGTGCCGGTGACGCCGAGCAGCAGCATCCGGGCCGATGGGTCGCCGTAGATCCACGCCGCGATCTCGCCAAGCCGGGCACGCGGGTCGGCGACGACGAACACTGGCAGGCCGGCCCGGATCGCCGTGTTGCGGCCCGCCGGGTCGGTCAAGACGGCCACGGCGCCGGCGGCAGCGGCCTGATCGCAGTACCGCGCACCGTGCACGCTACTGCCCGGCAGCGCCGCGTACAGATCGCCGGCCAGCACCCTCCTGGAGTCGTGGGTGACCCCGGTCAGTTCGGCGTGCTCGGCCATCGCCTGCCCAGACGTGCGCAGCCCGAGCAGCGCCGCGAGCC
>JASHTT010000121.1 GCA_030040415.1 Streptosporangiaceae bacterium
CTGCTACGCGACGGCCGCGATCCTGGCGCTCGTGCCCCTGACCGCCGCCGGTCTCGCCGATCCGGGCGATGTCGTGGTCGTCGCGGCGTCGGGCACTTCCGGCGCGGGCCGCTCGGCGCGCACCGACCTGCTGGCCAGCGAGGTGATGGGCTCCGCGTCGGCCTACCAGGCGGGCGGGGCGCACCGGCACACGCCGGAGATCGAGCAGGCGATCTTTGAGACCGGGAACGGCCAGGCCAAATCCACTGTCACCGCAGCGGCCGCGGCCGCCCCGGTCAGCTTCACGCCTGTGCTCGTGCCGATGCCGCGCGGCATCCTGGCCACTTGCACGGCCAGGCTGACAGATCCGGATACCGGCACTGCCCAGCTCAGGGGCGCGCTGGCGGCCGCGTACGCAACGGAGCCGTTCGTCAGCGTGCTGCCCGAGGCCAGCTGGCCAGCCACGGCCTCGGTGGCGGGGTCGAATGGCGTGCACCTGCAGGCGGCAGCGGACCCCCGGTCGGGCCGGGCTGTCGTGGTGGCCGCCATCGACAACCTCGGTAAGGGCGCGGCCGGGCAGGCCGTGCAGCTCGCCAACATCATGCTCGGCCTGCCGGAGACCGCCGGGCTGACCGCGATCGGAGTAGCGCCGTGAGCGTCACCAGTCCGCGGGGCTTCCGCGCGGCCGGCGTCGCGGCTGGCCTCAAGGAGTCCGGTAACCCGGATGTCGCCGTCGTGCTGAACGGCGGCCCGTCATTCGCAGCCGCCGGCGTGTTCACCGCCAACCGGGTGAAAGCCGCGCCGGTGCTCTGGTCCCAGGCGGTTCTGGTCGGTGGCGAGGTGCGCGCGGTGGTGCTCAACTCCGGCGGCGCGAACGCGTGTACCGGTCCGGCGGGCTTCGCCGACACCCACCAGACCGCCGAGCACCTGGCCGGGCTGCTGCATATCGGCGCGGGCGAGGTCGCCGTGTGCTCGACCGGGCTCATCGGCGAGCGGCTGCCGCTGGACCGGCTGCTGGCAGGCGTGACCAGCGCCGTTGGTGCTGCCTCGGCGGAGGGCGGGCGCGCCGCCGCCGACGCGATCATGACCACCGACACCGTCGCGAAGACCTGCACAATGGCGGGCGACGGCTACCTCATCGGCGGCATGGCCAAGGGCGCCGCCATGCTCGCGCCAGCGCTTGCCACGATGCTGGTCGTGCTTACCACCGATGCTGATCTGTCCGCGGGTCAGCTCGATTCAGCGCTGCGCGCTGCGGTGCGGAACACGTTCGACAGGCTGGACACCGACGGCTGCATGTCCACCAACGACACCGTGCTGCTGCTGGCCAGCGGAGCGACCGGGGTGCGGGCAGACGAGGGCGAGTTCACCGCGTTGCTGACCGCCGCCTGCGCTGACCTGGCCAGGCAACTGCAAGCCGACGCCGAGGGAGCCAGCAAGACCGTGGCGATCGAGGTGACCGGGGCCGCGTCGGAGGACGACGCCGTCGAGGTGGGCCGTGCGATCGCGCGGTGCAATCTGCTCAAGTGCGCCATCCACGGCGAGGATCCGAACTGGGGCCGGGTGCTAGCCGCGATCGGGACCACCAGCGCGGTGTTCGAGCCCGACGAACTGAACGTCGCCATCAACGGCGTCTGGGTCTGCAAGGCGGGCGCGCCCGGTCAGGACAGGTCGCAGGTTGACATGAGCGGCCGGGACGTGACCATCACCGCAGAACTGTCCGCCGGCGAGCACGCTGCCACGATCCTGACCACCGACCTGACCGCCGCCTACGTGCACGAGAACTCGGCGTACTCCACATGACAGCCGAACAAGTGCACGCAGCGGCGATGGCCAAGGCGGCCACGCTGATCGAGGCGCTGCCGTGGCTGGCCCGGTTCCACGGCCAGGTGGTCGTGCTGAAGTACGGCGGCAACGCCATGGCCGACGACGAGTTGCGGGCCGCATTCGCGCAAGACGTGGTCTTCCTCAGGTACGCCGGGCTGCGGCCGGTCGTCGTACACGGCGGCGGCCCGCAGATCAACGCCCAGCTCGACCGGCTCGGGATTCCGACCACATTCGCCGCGGGCCTGCGCGTTACCACCAAAGAGACGATGGACGTGGTCCGCATGGTGCTGACGGGCCAGGTCAACAGGGAGATCGTCGGCCTTATCAATGAGCACGGGCCGTTCGCCGTCGGCATGTCCGGCGAGGATGCGCAGCTGCTGACCGCGCGGCGGATGTGCGCCGAGGTGGACGGCGAGCCTGTCGACCTCGGCCAGGTCGGGGAGGTCGTGGCGGTCAACGCCGGTGCGGTGCGAGCCCTCCTCGCCGACGGCCGGATCCCGGTGATCTCCAGCGTGGCGCGCAGCGAGTCCGGTGAGGTCCTCAACGTGAACGCCGACACGGCGGCGGCCGCGGTGGCCGTTGAGCTCGGTGCGGCGAAGCTGGTGTTCCTCACCGACGTGGCCGGGCTGTACCCGCGGTGGAACGGCGAGGATGCCGCGAGCGCGCTGGCCGCCAGGCCGATCAGCCAGCTCACCGCGGACGAGCTGGCCGCGCTCATGCCTGGGTTGTCCGACGGGATGCTGCCGAAGATGGCGGGCTGCCTGAGCGCCGTGCGCGGCGGCGTGCCGCAGGCACACGTGCTGGACGGCAGGCTGCCGCACGCGATCCTGCTGGAGGTCTTCACCGATTCCGGGATCGGCACCATGGTCGTCCCGACCCCCGCTCACCATCGGAGTAACCCATGACGGCGACAGAGGCCCTGCAAGACAAGTACGCGGCGAGCGTCATGCTCACCTATGGCGTGCCGCCGGTCGTGCTCGCCAGCGGGCGCGGCAGCACGGTCCGCGACGTGGACGGCAACACTTACCTGGACCTGGTGGCCGGCATCGCGGTCAGTTCGCTTGGTCACGCGCACCCGGCCCTGGTCGCGGCCGTCAGCGAGCAAGCGGCAAGGATCGCGCACACGTCGAACCTGTACATCAACGAACGACAGGTCGAGCTGGCCGTGCGGCTGATCCGGCTGCTCGGCGCGGACGCCCGGGTGTTCTTCACCAACTCGGGCGCTGAGGCCAACGAGGCGGCGTTCAAGCTGGTCCGCCGTGCCCAGGGCGCGGACCGGCCGGTGCTCGTGGCTGCCGAGCACGGCTTCCACGGCCGGACCATGGGCGCGCTGAGCGTGACCGGCAAGAACTCGATCCGCGACCCGTTTCGGCCGTTCGGCGCGGACGTGCGATTCGTGCCCTATGGCGACGAGTCCGCGCTGGCCCAAGCTGTCGGCCCGGACTGCGCTGCGGTCTTCCTCGAGCCGTGCCTCGGCGAGGGCGGCGTCGTCCCGGCGCCGGCCGGATACCTGAAGGCAGCCAGGTATGCCTGCGACGAGGCCGGCGCGCTGCTGGTGATCGACGAAGTGCAGAGCGGCATCGGCCGCACTGGCGAGTGGTTCGCCCATCAGCGCGAAGGCATCGTGCCCGACGTGCTCACGCTCGCCAAGGGCCTCGGCGGCGGGCTGCCGATCGGCGCCTGTATCGGTATCGGCAGGTACGGCTCGGCGCTGTCCAAGGGCGACCACGGCAGCACGTTTGGCGGCAATCCCGTTGCGTGCGCGGCTGCTCTCGCGGTGATCGACACGATCGAGAAGGACGGGCTGCTGGCTAACGTCACCGCCGTCGGCGCCCGGCTGGCCGCTGGCATCGAGGCCATCGGCCATCCGCTGGTGACCGAGGTGCGCGGCAGCGGGCTGTGGCTGGGCATCGTGCTCGCCCGGCCAGCGGCCGCCGCCGTGGAGGCCGCGGCACTGCGGGCAGGCTTCCTCGTCAACGCGGTCCAGCCGGACGTCATCAGGCTCGCGCCGCCACTGGTGCTGACCGCAGCCGAAGCAGACTCGTTCGTCGCTGCACTGCCCGGCATCCTCGAAGCCGTCAGTGCCGTGCTGACCGACGGTCGGGAGGCGTGATGGCCACCGCAGTCCGGCACTTCCTGCGCGACGACGACCTGTCGCCTGCCGAGCAAGCCGATGTGCTCGCCCTGGCCGCCGACCTGAAGGCAGCCCGGCAGAACGGCACCTGGTCCCAGCCGCTCGCCGGCCCACTTGCCGTCGCCGTGCTCTTCGACAAGCCATCGCTGCGGACCCGGGTTTCGTTTGCCGTCGGGATCGCCGAACTCGGCGGCTACCCGCTGATCGTCGAGGCGCAAGGCACGCACGCGGGCCGCGGTGAGACCGTCGAGGATACGGCGCGCGTGCTGAGCAGGCAGGTCGCCGCGATCGTGTGGCGCACGTTCGGCCAGGACAGGGTGGAGGCCATGGCGCGCGCCGCGACCGTGCCTGTGGTCAACGCGCTGACCGACAGCTTCCACCCTTGCCAGGTGCTCGCCGACCTGCTGACCGTCCGGGAGGCATTCGGCGCCCTGCCGGGCGTGGCGCTTACCTTCCTGGGCGACGGATCATCCAACATGGCGCACTCCTACCTGCTCGGGGGCGCCACGGCCGGACTGCGCGTGCGGATCTGCGCGCCGGAGTCTTACTGGCCGGATTCCGGCGTGCTAACCGCCGCCGCGGCCATCGCCGAGCGCACCGGCGGCTCGGTCGAGGTGAGCGCCGACCCGGCGCAGGCGTGCAAAGGCGCCGACGTGCTGGCCACCGACGTCTGGACGTCGATGGGCAAGGAGGGCCAGGAAGACCTCCGGGCCGGCCAGATGGGCACGTTCGCTCTTGACGAAGACAAGCTCGCGCTGGCCAGCCCGTCCTGCCGGGTGCTGCACTGCCTGCCCGCGCACCGCGGCGAGGAGATCTCGGCCGGGGTGCTCGACGGCCCGGCCAGCATCGTCTGGGACCAGGCAGAAAACCGGCTGCACGCACAGAAGGCGCTGCTGTGCTGGTTGCTGGGAGAGTCCCGATGAACGCGCCAGTCAGCCCGCTGACGAAGGCCGCACGGCACGCGCAGATCGCGGAGATCCTCAGCCGCCGGGCGGTGCCCGTGCACTCCCAGGAACAACTGGCCGACCTGCTTGCGCAGCGCGGCATCCGGGTCACCCAGGCGACCCTGTCACGCGACCTGGATGAGATCGGCGCTGTGCGGTTGCGCGGGCAGGACGGCGCGCTGGTCTATGCGCTGCCAGGTGAGCCGGGGCCCGGCGGGCTGACCGGCCAGCTCGGGGCGCCGCTGGCCGGCGGGCCGTTCGCGCCGTCGGCTGCCGATCCGCAGGTCCGGCTGACCAGGCTGCTAGCAGAGCTGCTGGTCAGCGCCGAGGCCAGCGCGAACCTCGTCGTGCTGCGCACGCCGGCCGGAGCCGCCCAGCTGCTCGCCTCGGCGATCGACCACGCGGGCTGGAAGTCCGTACTCGGCACCGTCGGCGGCGACGACACCGTACTTGTCATCTCCCGCGACCCGAGCGGGGGAAACGCGCTCGCGCAGGAGCTCGTGCGCCGCGCCGAGCAGAACACCCATGCAGGAAGCCGTAGATGAGACACACACAGAAGGGGGTGCCGCGGTGACCGCGAAGGCCGTGCTCGCGTACTCGGGCGGACTGGACACGTCGGTGGCGATCGGCTGGATCGCGGAGCAGACCGGGGCGGAGGTGATAGCGCTGGCCGTGGACGTTGGCCAGGGCGGCGAGGACCTCGACACGATCAAGGCAAGGGCGCTGGCTTGCGGCGCCGCTTCGGCCGAAGTCGTCGACGCGCGGGACGAGTTCGCGGCCGAATACTGCATGCCGGCGCTGGCGGCCAACGCGCTGTACATGGACCGGTATCCGCTGGTGTCCGCGCTGTCCCGGCCGGTCATCGTCAAGCACCTGGCCAGGGTTGCCCGCGAGACCGGCGCGAGCCTGGTCGCGCATGGCTGCACCGGCAAGGGCAACGACCAGGTCAGGTTCGAGGCCGGCCTGGCGGCACTGGCTCCGGAGGTCAAAGTGTTCGCGCCAGTCCGCGACTCCGGCATGACCAGGGACAAGTCGATCGCGTTCGCCGAGGAGAAGGGCCTGCCGATCAGCGTCACGTCCCGCTCGCCCTACTCGATCGACCAGAACGTCTGGGGACGCAGCTGCGAGACGGGTCACCTGGAAGACATCTGGAACGCGCCGCAGCCTGACGTGTACGGCTACACCGATGACCCGGCGCTCGGCCGGCCCGCCGAGGAGATCGTGATCAGCTTCGAGCACGGGCTGCCGGTCGCGCTCGACGGCGAAGCGCGCACGCCGCTGCAGATGATCACCGACCTGAACCGGATTGCCGGCGCGCACGGCATCGGCCGGATCGACATGGTGGAGGACCGGCTTGTCGGCATCAAGAGCCGCGAGATCTACGAGGCGCCAGGTGCAATGGTGCTCATCACCGCGCACTCGGAGCTGGAGAGCGTCTGCGTGGAACGCGACCTGGCCAGGTTCAAGCGGCAAGCCGAGCAGCGCTGGACCGAGCTTGTCTACGACGGCCTGTGGTATTCACCACTGAAGCAGGCACTGGACGCGTTCATGACGCAGGCATCCGCGAACGTGACCGGCGACGTGCGGCTGACCCTGCACGCCGGCCGCGCCGTGGTGACCGGACGGCGCAGCCCGGCGGCGCTGTACGACTACTCGCTGGCCACCTACGACTCGGGCGACACCTTCGACCAGCAGCTCGCCAAGGGCTTCGTCGAGCTGTGGGGACTGCCGAGCAAGATCGCCGCTGACCGTGACCGCAAGCTTGCCGGCTGACCGGGGCACGCCTGCAGGGTCAGTCCAGGCCGTCGCGCTGCGCGGAATCGCCAGGGTGCAGTTGCTCCCGGACGACGTCGGCCAGCAGTTCGTACGCCGCGACCTGCTCGGGCACGGCGCGCGTCAGCATCACCGGCCGGCCCAGGTCGGCGTCCGCGGCGGCGAGCGGGCTGAAGGGCACGCTCGCCAGCTTGCTGACCTCGCCCCAGATGCTGTCCTCGTCGGCAGCCGGCGGGAACATCGGCGTGGTCTCGCCGCAGTGCACGCACACCAGGCCACTCATGTTCTCCACCCCGCCGAGCGGGACCGCGGAGCGCCGGCGCAGATCGGCGATGAGCCGCCGGACGTCCTGGTGCGCGATGACTTGCGGGGTGACCACGAGCAGCACGTGCACCGGCCGGCCGTGCAGCGCGAACACGAACTGCTGGATATCGGCGGTGCCCGGCGGCAGGTCGACGACGAGGCAATCGGGGTCGTCCCACTCGGTGTCGTCGATCAGCCGGCGGACGAGCAACTGGGCGATCCCCGCGTCGACGCCGAGGCCCTGAGCGTCTCCCATCAGGAACGCGGCCGAGGCCACCTGGATGCCGTGCCGCTCGATTGCCTGCAGCCGGGCCTGCGGCGTTCCCTTGACGCCGAACACGGTGACATGCCGGGCCTGCGTCCGGCGGCGCAGCCCAAGCATGCGCGGCACGTCCGGCCCGTACAGGTCCGCGTCTACCAGGCCGGTGCGCAGGCCGGCCGCGGCCAAGCCGAGCGCGAGGTTCACCGCGACAGTCGTCTTGCCAACACCGCC
>JASHTT010000122.1 GCA_030040415.1 Streptosporangiaceae bacterium
GAGAAGCTCGCCGGCATGAGCCGCGCGAAGCTGGCGTTCAAGTCCGCGCTGAGCGCGGCCGACGGCGGTGAGTTCAGCCAGGCAGCCAAGCAGCTTCGGCTCCTCGCGCGCACGCTCGATGGGGTTCCGCAGCCCGACCTGAGCCTGCTGTGCCGGGCGAAGGAACGCCTCGCCTACTTCCTGCTCGAGATAGACCAGGAAGAGGAGGCGATGGCGACGGCGAGCTCGGCAGTGGACGTCCTGCCACCTGTACCGCCCACATGGGAACGTGCCGGTGCGCTGGCAACTCACGCGAGGACGCTACTGAGTCTGGCGGACGCAGAGCCGGCCAGGGCGCGCGCCGAAGAGGCGGACGCAGCGGCAGCCGCGGTGGGTGCGCCATGGCTGCAGGCCGACGCGCTGGCAACGCTCAGCTCGGTCCGGGAGCGGGCCGGTCACGTCGAAGACGCGAAAGCAACTAGCGCGAAGGCGGTCGCACTGGCGAGCGACTCCGACAGGGCGGGCGTCGAGCTGCGAGCCCGCACATTGCTGGCCAGGCAGCAGCTGGAATCGGGCGACCTGGCCGGGGCTGCGGAGACGGCGCACCTGGGCTCGATGCGGGCTGAGCGCGCCGGGTTGACGCTCGCGCCGTTCGGCCTCGACCTGCAGTACCTGCACTACCTGGCGCACTACTGCGACGGGGACTGGGCGCATGCGCTTGAACTGGCCGACCGTTTCCCCGTGCGGGTAGCGAACCTTGCCGAGGCGCGGCTGTCGGCCATGGCACTGTTCATCGAGGTCGCGGTCGGCAGTGCGCGGGTGGCCGAGCGGCGTAGCTGGCTTGAGCGCTACATGGCGATGGACTTGATGACGGAGTACATCGCCATGGGGTTGTTCGCCGAGGACACCTACTGGGCAGGCGGCCTGGATGAAGCGGCGCGAGCTGCGGAGGCGACGATCCGGGCAGCGCTTGGCTGGGCGAGCATGGAGTACATTCCGCAGGTGATCCGGCCTGCCGCGGTGGGCCTTGCGGCGCTTGCCGACGAGGCACGCCACGCCCGGGCCGCCGGACAGCGTGACCGCGCCGACGAAATCGTGGCGCGGGCAGCTTCGCTGGCCGAGGCCGCCCGGAAGGGCGCGGCAGCGAAGGCGGCCCTCGGCGTCGATGGCCGTGGCTGGCTGGCGCGGGCCGAAGCCGAGCTGAGGCGCGCCCAGGGCGAGAACAACCCCGCGAATTGGCTCGCCGTCGTGGACACGTTCGGGCCGGGCTTCGTGTACGAGACCGCGAGATCGCGCTGGCGGCTCGCCGAGGCGCTGGCCGAGGCGGGTGACCGCGACGCCGCCCAGGAGCAGTGGCTGCTCGCCGCGGCGGCTGCGGAGCGGCTGGGCGCTACCCGGCTCCGTAGCGCACTGGCCGACCTTGGCCGGCGGACGAGGATTGGGCGCAGCTCGGGCGCGGTCAGGGCGGCTGGCGCGGCTTCGCTGCCGATCCAGCGCAGCCCGCTGGCGGGGCTGACCAGCAGGGAGATGGACGTGATCCAGCTGCTGGCGGCCGGCCGCAGCAACAGGGAGATCGCTGGCGAGTTGTTCATCTCGGACAAGACGGTCAGCGTGCACGTCTCGAACATCCTGGCCAAGCTCGGCACCGCCAGCCGGACGGAGGCTGCGGCGATCGCGCACGCCAACGGCCTCGGCGCCGCGTGACTGGCGCCGATGCCGTTGGGTTAGCGGCTGGGCCGGGAGCCTGGCCGGTGCGGGATGACGGTCAGCCGAACTGGCCCGGCTGGTAGTCACCGGCGGGCTGGCGGACGATGACGTTCATCCGGTTGTAGGCGTTGATCAGGGAGATCACCACTACCAGGGCGGCGAGCTGATCGTCGTCGTAGTACTTGGCTGCGTTCGCCCAGGCGTCGTCGCTGACTCCGCCGGCCGCGTCGGCAATACGCGTGCCCTGCTCGGCGAGCTCGAGCGCGGCACGTTCGGCGTCGGTGAAGACCTTCGCTTCCCGCCACACCGCGACGAGGTTAAGCCGTTGCTGGCTTTCCCCCGCGTGCAGAGCCTCCTTGATGTGCATGTCGGTGCAGAAGCCGCAACCGTTGATCTGGCTGGCCCTGAGCTTCACCAGCTCCTGGGTCGCGGCCGGGAGGTTCGAGTCATGCAGGACGGCCGCCGCGGCGTTCATGTGCTTGACGATCTTCAGAACCATCGGGCTGCTGAGGTAGTCGATGCGGGCGTTCATTCGTCTTCTCCTCGCTGGTCTTGCGGACCCGCTGGTCCGCTGCGTCTTTTCCGTCTCACTGGTACGACGGAGCAAGGCAGCGGAACGTGACTCCTGCAGCCAGCATCACAGTTCCGCTCGCTGTCTCGTCGAACTGGTGAAGTCGGATGAACCAGGGAAGAAGGCCAACGTGAGCAGCCAGCCGCGCCCCGGACGTGACGACCCAGACGGACGCCTGAGCACGATCATGAGCGAGCGACGTCAGCTGATCAACCTTGCCTACCGGCTGCTCGGCTCGCTGGCCGAGGCGGAGGATGCCGTGCAGGAGACCTACGCGCGGTGGTACGCGATGTCCCCGGAGCAGCGGGACGGCATTCGATCCCCGGCGGCGTGGCTGACGACTGTTGCAAGCCGCATCTGCCTGGATGTGCTCGGTTCGGCGCGCGCCCGCCGGGAGCGCTACGTCGGTGAATGGGTTCCCGAGCCGCTGCCTGACCCCGCGGACTGGGTCAGCGGAAGTCCGGGCGGCACGCCTGACCCGGCGGACCGGGTGACACTCGACGAGTCGGTCAGCATGGCCTTTCTCGTCGTGCTCGAATCGATGACTCCGGCCCAGCGCGTGGCGTTCGTCTTGCACGACGTCTTTGGCTATTCCTTCGCTGAAGTCGCCGAGATCAGTGGCCGAACCCCGGTGGCTTGCCGCCAGCTCGCAACTTCAGCGCGCCGGCGCATCCGCGCGTCGCAGTCGCACGCCACGCCAGCGGCGCGGCAGGCGGGCATCGTCAGGAGCTTCAAGCAGGCTTGGGAGGCAAAGGACATCGATGCGCTCATCGGCATCCTCGATCCGGGCGCCACGATGACCGCCGACGGCGGCGGCCTCGTCAGTGCCGTGCTGTACCCGATCGAGGGTGGCGAAGAGATCGCGCGGTATGTCGTGGAGCTTGCTAGCCGAACTGCCCGCGACGTGACGATCCTGGAGCGAGCCGTCAACGGTCAGCCGGGGCTTGTGGCTCAGCTGGACGGTGTCATCGTGACGGTGTTTGCCTTCGAGATGGCAGGTGAGCGCATTAAGCACATCTGGGCTGTGCGCAACCCAGACAAGCTCCGGCCCTGGACAACTGCCTGAGGCCTGCGGCCCGCGCGACCGGTCAGGCGTCGGCGGCTGGCCGTACCGGATGCCAGCCGGCCGGAGGGTCTTCGCCTACCCGTCCGTCGATGGCCTCGCGAAGCAGGTCGGCGTGTCCGGTGTGCCGGCCGTACTCCTCGAGCAGGTCGCACAGCAGCCTGCGCAGGCTGAGGTGCCGCCCGCCAGGCCACGCGAGGTAGACGAGCTGGTCGAGTCCGCCGTCGATCATGGCCGCGTCGAGCCGCGCGCGGGATTGCTCGATGGTGCTATCCCATAGCGCGTATAGCTCGTCGGGGGTGTCCCTCGCAGCCGAGTCGAAGTCCCAATTGGTGTCGGAGTCCCAGTCGTGCGCGTCCCACGGTGCAGGCAGCGGCGCGCCGTTCAGCTTGACCGTGAACATCTGCGCCTCCGCGCGAGCCAGGTGCTTCAGCAACCCGCCCAGTGTGAGCGCGGAGGCACCGATCCGCGTCTGCAGCCCCGCGGCATCCAGGTCGTCGGCCTTCCAGCGGAATGTTGCACGCAGCCTGTCGAGTGCACCTGTGAGATGTTCGGCTTCGGTGTCGGCCAGTGGCGGTTCGCGCCAGTAGTCGTTGGTCATGACATCGACCGTAGAGTCGATTGCGGACGCTTCACGTCCGGAACAGACCCCTGACGGGATGGGGAATTGTGCCGTGTTAGCGGGCACCAGATCATGGCCTCAGCATGCACCGCAAACAGGGGAGGCGACATGAGCGGGCTGAGCGGCTCGGGCGAACGAAGCGGGAAACGACGGGGCTGGTACGGGCGACGTGCCGTGCTAGCCGGGGCTGCGGCGGCCGGGGCCGGCGCGGTGGCGAGTTTGGCAGCGGGCACTGGCGTGGCGCAGGCGGGCAGCAACCCCGTGGAGCTGGGCCAGACGAACACCGCGTCGGCGACGACCGAGGTGATCGCCAGCCCCGGCACGGGCCTGCAGGGCCAGACGACAACCGCCGGGGCCAGCGGTGTCGCCGGGATCGACAACGGCACGACTAGCACGGGCCACGGC
>JASHTT010000123.1 GCA_030040415.1 Streptosporangiaceae bacterium
ACGGGCAGGGCGGAGGGCGGGAAGATCCCCATGATGTCCGATGGCGCTGTTCCCGGCTGCACGCCGCGGCTCATCTGCTGGTCGTAGGCGATCGCTGCGGCGAAGTTGGTCACGAATCCGCCGTTCGTGGCCGCCGCGGGTGTCGGCGCCTTGCTGGTGCCGAACAGCTGAGAGTTCGTGTTGGCGTATCCCTCGCCGGGGTCGGCGCCCGGCATGAAGTACGAGCCGGACTGACTCGCGTCGATCTGGTAAACGGTGACGGCCTTACCGGTCGAGTCGAGGTTGGACTCGGTGCCGAGCAGGCCCTCGAACGGCTGGCCGTTCGGTCCCTGCTTGTTGGCATAGAGGAAGCCGAGCATGTGGTCGAACGACCGGTTCTCCAGCATCACGTGCACGACGTGCTGGATCTGGGCGAGCTGATCGGATGTCATCGCCGCATAGTGACCTAATGCGACACCCGATTTCCGCACATCGAACGCGACACGCCGGCCGCGCGGTGCGGCCAGGTCCCGCTGGCCGCTAGCCTCTGGGCGCCTGCCCGGCGTTCTTGGCCGATAGCCATGCATTGGTGCGGGCGTCGATGTAGCTGGCGTACTCCGCCGGGGTGTTGACGTCCTGCAGCGTCGGCACGCCGGTCAGGCGGTCGTCTGAGAGCGGCAGGTTCTCCGCGATCTGCGCCTGCAGTCGCTGCAAGTGCGACACCGTACCGGCCGCCGGGTTGGTGCTAGCAGACGTCGGCGCGACGACCCCGGCCAGCGGGTCGTCGGTGCGCGGCGTGGTCAGCGTCAGCACATCGCCAAAGTCGGGTGCCGCTGCGTCCCTGGCGGTGAGCGCGGGCAGTCCCCAGCGCACCTCGATGGTCTTCAGCACCGAGGTATGGTCGATCGCCATCGTCCCGGTCGGCACGTCGAAGATCGTCCCCTCCGCGATCAGCGGTGACACGAGCACGCCCGGGATCCGCAGGCCGAACCGGGTGAAGTCGAAGCCGTACTCGCCCACGCTGTCGTCGGGTGCCACGGCATTGGTGGGTGGCGCCACGTGGTCGTAACAGCCGCCGTGTTCGTCGTAGCTGATGATGAGCAGCGTCTCGTTCCAGCCGGGTCCGCCGCGCACCGCCTCGTAGACCTGCTGGAGGAACTGCTCGCCGAGCGCAACGTCGTAGTTGGGATGCTCGCTGTTACCGGTCGAGCCCCAGCTGGGCTCGAGGAAGCTGTACTGGGCCAGCGTGCCTGCGGCGGCGTCCGACTGGAAGTCGGTGAACAGGCCGAAGTTCGCGTCCGGCGCGCTGACCAGGTCGGGGAAGTCACCCCGGGTCAGCGGCTGCTCGTCGTAGCCGTAAATCTTCCAGGTCAAGTTGTTCGCGGTCATCAGCCCGTAGATGGTCTGCACGGTGAACGAGGTGGTGGCGTCGCTCATGTGCCCCTGGCTGGTCCCCGCGTTGACGAACGCGCGGTTTGGCATCGTTTCGGTTGGCACCGAACTGAACCAGTGATCGCAGACGGCAAAGCCCTGGGCAAGGCCGGAAATTATCGGGACCGCCGACGGCGGCCACATGCCCATGATGTCCGACTCTGTCGTGCCCGAATAGACGGGCCAGCCGCCGTCCTCGTCGGCCGTGATCGCTGAGGCGAAGTTTGTGACGAACCCGCTGTTGGTGGCCACCGGTGGATCAGGCTGCGTGCTCGTGCCGAACAACTGCACGTTGGTGTTCGCGTAGCCTTCGCCGGGATCGGCCCCTGGCATGAAATATGCGTTGGGCTGACTGGCGTCGATCTGATATACGGTCACCGCAGTGCCGCTCGACTCAAGGTTGGACTCGGTGCCGAGCAGGCCCTCGAACGGCTGGCCGTTCGGCCCCTGCTTATTGGCGTAGAGGAAGCCGAGCATGTGGTCGAACGACCGGTTCTCCAGCATCACATGCACGATGTACTGGATCTGCGATAGCTGATTGTTTGCCATGGCGAACATGCTGACCGACCGTGTCGCCAAATGCAGCGAAACGCCCGCGCGGCGCGGTCATCGTTCACCGAAAGGCTAGCGGGCGTTCAGGGGCATGGCTGCGCACCGCCGCAGTCCTTACACCTGCGGCGGATCACAGCCTGCGGCTAGCCGCCGTTCAGGTTCTTGGCCACGCGGGCGCCGAGGTCGGGGTGCACGCTTCGCCAGTACTCGGATACCCGCGACTTCGTGTCGGCGGTGACCTCCGGCGCGCTGGCATGCGCGACGATGTTGCCCGCCAGGTGCTCCTGGTCGGCCGGCGTCATGACCTTCTCCCACAGCGCGTGCGGCTGGCCGAAGTCATCGTCGTCGGCGTGCGGTTCGTACGCGCTGCGAACGATCTCGCCGGCCACGTGGTAGCTCTCGCCCTGCCACAGGTCCGGGTCGGCTGCCGGACCGCCCGCCGAGTTCGGCGCGTACACCGGGTCGCCCGGGTTCTTGTACCGCATCGCGCCGTCCTTGTTGTAGGAGTGCACCGGTGCCTTCGGCTGGTTGACAGGCAGTTGCAGGTAATTCACGCCGATCCGGTGCCGGTGCGTGTCCGGGTAGGAGAACAGCCGGCCCTGCAGCATCTTGTCCGGTGACGGTGCCACGCCCGGGACCATGTTCGCCGGCTCGAACGCTGCCTGCTCGATCTCGGCGAAGTAGTCCGCCGGGTTCCGGTTGAGCGTGAACCTGCCGATGGTGATCGGCGGGTA
>JASHTT010000124.1 GCA_030040415.1 Streptosporangiaceae bacterium
GCGAGGACGCCGCGCTCGGCAACAGGCGGCAGCGGCAACGACAATGGCAGATGCCAGCACGGCGTGCATCTGCCCACTATCGCAGGGCCTGCCGATCAGGTGTACCGGCAGTATGGTTGATCTGTACTCCGCGGGGTCATCAGGAATCGGGGCCAAATGATTCGCCGGATGCTCATTGCGTGCGCGGCCGCAGTCGCAATTGCCGCCGGGTTCATATCGGCGGCGGCTCAATCACAGGCGTCCGCTGGCGTGATCATCGTCACCGGCGCCAGCAGCCCGGCGAGCGCTGCCGGCGAACTGGCGATCAGCTTCGAGTCGACCACGCCGATCGTGCAGTCCAGCATCGCTGCCGCGCTGTACGCGACCGGTGCGAGCAGCCCGGCGCTGACTGTCACCGGCTTCACGCAGACGGCGGGCAGCACGACGTCCGGTGGCAGCTCGACCTGGACGGTGACGTCGCCGATCACCCAGGAGCAGCTTGCGCTCGGCAGCTACTCGGTCACCGTCCAGGCGTCCGACACCGGCGGCGACTCGGTGACCGTGCCGGACGCCGGCACCCTCGCCTTCGTGGTGTACCCGACGGTGACCCTCTCGGTCAGCCCGGCGACGTTCTCCTACGGCCAGACCGTGACGCTCTCCGGCACCGATACCGGGCTGTATCCCGGCGGCAACTTGGCTCCGGTCGTCGGCCAGGAGATATCGACCCTCTCCACGCTGACCACCACGACCGACGCGAGCGGCGACTTCTCCTTCACCGTGCAGGCCGGGATCGGTCCTGGCGCATACCTCTGGCCGGGAGACGACGTCGATGCCAACTCCGACGCGACCACGGCTCAGGCGTTCTCGAACTACGTGACGACTACCGTCGCGGCGGATCCGGTGCAAACGACCTACATGGTCAGCCCGAACCCGGTGGCGTTCGGCAAGGTGGCGACGGTCTCCGGCAGTCTCAGCTTCGAGTCGGGCTCCACCTGGCTGCCGCTCCCGTCAACCGCCGTGACGCTGCAGCAGGAGGGCAACTGCGGCGGCCAATGCCCGTCGTCGTCTGCCGAGACCGACAGCGACGGCAACTTCAGCATTTCGGCGCACGTGACATGGCCTGCGCGCTACGTGCTTAGTGCCAATCTGCTCGACTCGGCGGATTGGTTCACCACGACCTGGCCTGTCGTCACGATTACGCCCACCCACCTGCCGGTGAAGGACACCTTGTCGGTCCAGTCGACCATTACCAGGCAGGCCGCCTTCTCGGCCTGCGTAGAGCTTGCAGCTCGCCCGCACAGGGCGGTCTACGACCCGCATCCGGCGCCGTTCCCGAAGGTGACAGTCGAGTACTCAGCGACTGCCAGCGGCCCGTGGCACGTGCTCGCCAGCGGGAAGCCTTCTGCAGCCAAGTTGGAGAATCCGGGCGCCTGTTACGCGGGGTCAGCGAAGCTACCGGGACCAGCGTCCTACTACTACCGAGCCGTGAGCAGAGCGGACACCGCGTACCTGGCCGGCGACAGTGCGCCCGTCCAGGCTGCGCAGCCCGGGCACGCAGAGTTGACCTTCGTCGTCACGCCGACCAAGGTCAAGGCCGGCCAGCCCGTCGATGTGACCGGGCGGCTCAGCTTCAGCAGCAGCAACGACGAGCAGAGCCGTCAGTGGGTCCGCATCTACTTCCAGGCCGCCGGCACGAACAAGTGGCGCCTGGAGAAGAAGGTGAGAGCGGGCAGCCTTGACGGCTTCGCCGTTGACCTGACGCTCCCGACGAGCGGCAAGGTCGAGGTGCGCTACCTCGGCGACCGCTTCAACTTCCCGTGCACCTCCAAGACCGTCACCGTGACCGTCACCAAGAAGTAGCCGAAAACCCCCCGAACGTCGCAGCCGGGGTGGCACCAGAATGGCCAGCCGACCACTATCCCAGGGCTATCAACGGCGCGGCATTTCCATTACGGTTTATATAGGTCTGTGGTGATTCTCAGGGCGGGAGTTCCGATGGTCCGTCGGATATTGTTTGGGTGCGCAACCGTGGCTGTCGTCATCGCGTTCATACCGGCGGCAGCTCGGGCGCAGGCGCCCGCCGACGTGATCGTCATCACCGCCGCGGGCAGCCCAGCCAGCGATGCCGGCGAACTGGCGATCACCTTCGACTCGACCACGCCGATCGTGCCAAGCAGCATCGAAGCCGCGCTGTACGCGCCGGGAGCGAGTATCCCGACGCTGACCGTCACCGACTTCACCCAGACGTCGGGCAGCACGACGTCAGGCGGCGTCTCGACTTGGACGGTGACGTCACCGATCAGCCAAGAGCAGCTGGCGCTCGGCACCTACTCCATCACCGTCCAGGCATCTGACACCGGCGGTGGCTCGGTGACGGTGCCGGACGCCGGCGCTCTCGCCTTCGTGATCTACCCGACGGTGACCCTGTCGGTCAGTCCGACCACGTTCTCCTACGGCCAGACCGTGACGCTGTCCGGCACCGACACCGGGCTGTATCCCGGCGGCACAACCGCTCCGGTCGTCGGCCAGCAGATAACCACCCTTGGGACGCTGTCTACCACGACCGACGCGAGCGGCGACTTCTCCTTCACCGTGCAGGCCGGAGTCGGCCAGGGCGAATACCTGGCACTCGGGGACGACGTCGATGCCAACCCCGACGCGACCACGGCTCAGGCCTTCTCGAACCTCGTGACGCCCACCGTCGTGGCGGATCCGGTGCAGCTGACCTACATGCTCAGCCCGAGCCCGGTCAGCTTCGACCAAGCGCTGACGATCTCCGGGAACCTCAGCTTTGAGTCGGGCTCCACCTGGCTGCCGATCCCGGCAACCGCCCTAACCCTGCAGCAGGAGGGCAACTGCGACGACGGGAACGGGTGCCCGTCGTGGACTACCGAGACCAGCGGTGGCAACTTCATCCTTCCTTCGTTCCAGGTAACATGGCCGGCGCACTACGGGCTGAGTGGTGACCTGCCCGGAGGGTCATATTCGGACTGGTTCTCCATGACGTGGCCGGTACTCCAGATCACGCCTGACCACCTCCCGGTCGGCGACTACCTGGACGGCCAGTGGCCGTCGGCGCCTGGCTCGTTCATCCGGTCGACCCGAACCAAGCAGGTCGTCTTCTCGGCCTGCGTCGCAGTGGCTGATCCCGGTTACGGCAACGGGGTCTACGACCCAGATCCGGCGCCGTTCCCGAACGTGACCGTCGAGTACTCCCCGACGGCCGCCGGCCCGTGGCATGTCCTCGCCACCGGCAAGTCGTCCGCTGTCAAACTGCAGGAGAACCCCATTCCCGGCGGCTGTTACACGGGCTCAGCGAAGCGACCAGGACCGGCGTCCTACTACTACCAGGCCATAACCCCGGCCGACACCGCATACCTGGCCGGCTACAGCGCGCCGGTCCAGGCGACGCAGCCCGCGCAGTCGGAGGTCAGCTATCTCGACGTGACGCCCACGAAAGTCAAGGCCGGCCAGCCAGTGAGCGTCTCCGGGCAGCTCACCTTCAGCAGCAAGAACGACGAGCAGAAGACGCAGTGGGTCAGGATCTACTTCCAGGCGGCCGGCACGAAGACGTGGCGATTGGAGAAGAAGTTCAGGGCGGGCTACCTTGACACCTTCGACGTTGACCTGAAGCTCCCGACGAGCGGCAAGCTCGAGGTGCGCTACCTCGGCGATCCCTACAACTTCCCGTGCACCTCACAGCAGGTCACCGTGACGGTCACCAAGAAGTAGCCGCGGGCGGCCCGAGCGCCACAGCCCGCGCCCGGCCAGGGCACACTGTCAGTCCGCGTTCTTCAGCACGCCGGCCAGGATCTGCTGGGCGTCCTCCTGGATGCGCGCTAGGTGCCCGGGACCGCGGAACGACTCGGCGTACAGCTTGTACACGTCCTCGGTGCCAGACGGCCGGGCCGCGAACCAGCCAGACTCGGTGACCATCTTGATGCCGCCAAGCGGCGCGCCGTTCCCCGGCGCCGCGGTCAGCAGGTCAAGCACCGGGTCACCGGCCAGCGTGCCGACGCTGACCTGGTCCGCAGACAGCCGGGCCAGCGCGGCCTTCTGCGCCCGGCTGGCCGGCGCGTCGATCCGCGCGTACACCGACTCGCCGAGCCGGCTGGTCAGCGACCGGTACAGGTCGCTCGGCGTGCTGCCGGTGACCGCGAGGATCTCGGCAGCCAGCAGGTCAAGGATGATGCCGTCCTTGTCGGTGGTCCACACCGTGCCGTCCCGGCGCAAGAACGACGCGCCCGCGCTCTCCTCGCCGCCGAAGGCGACGCTGCCGTCGAGCAGCCCGGGCACGAACCACTTGAAGCCGACAGGCACTTCCATCAGCCGCCGGCCGCAGTCGTCGGCAACCCTGTCGATCACCGACGAGCTCACCATCGTCTTCCCGACAGCCGCGCCGGGCGGCCAGTCGTCACGGTGCGCGAACAGGTAGCCGATCGCGGCGGCCAGGTAGTGATTGGGGTTCATCAGCCCGGCATCCGGCGTCACTACTCCGTGCCGGTCGGCGTCGGTGTCGTTCCCCGTCGCGAGCGCGAAGTCGGCGCGCCTGCCGATCAGCGACGCCATCGCGCTCGGCGAGGAGCAGTCCATCCGGATCTTGCCGTCCCAGTCCAGCGTCATGAACCGGAACGTGGGGTCGACGACCGGGTTGACGACAGTCAGGTCGAGCTCGTACCGGTCGGCGATCTCCGCCCAGTAGGCCACGCTGGCGCCGCCGAGCGGGTCGGCACCGATCCGCACCCGCGCACCGCGCACCGCGTCGACGTCGACGACAGACGGCAGCGCCGCGACGTACTCGCCGAGGAAGTCGTACCGCCCGGCCGCTTGCTTGGCCTTCGAGATGGGAACGCGCCTTACCCCGCGCAGCCCGTCCGCCAGCAACTCGTTAGCGCGCTGCTCGATGACCGAAGTGATGTCGGTCCCGGCCGGGCCGCCATCCGGCGGGTTGTACTTGAACCCCCCGTCCTCCGGCGGGTTGTGCGACGGCGTCACCACGATCCCGTCGGCACGACCGCCGTCCGTTTCAGGGCGACCGGTGTTGTGCGAAAGGATCGCCCGGGACAGCGCTGGCGTTGGCGTGTAGCCGTTCCTGCTGTCGATCAGTACCTGAATGCCGTTCGCGGCCAGCACCTCGAGTGCGGTGACTGTCGCAGGCTCCGACAGGGCGTGCGTGTCCCGGCCGAGGAACAACGGCCCGCCGATCCCAGCGGTTGCCCGGTACTCGCAGAT
>JASHTT010000125.1 GCA_030040415.1 Streptosporangiaceae bacterium
CCGAGTTCGGGTACGTCCGGTCAGCGATCATCGGCACAGGCGACACGCACGCCATGGCCGTGCACAACTACCCGGAGTCCACCAGCCGTTACGACATAGAGACCGCAGACGGACCGCCCATCCAGAGCACCTTCAGCATCAACTATTCCCAGATCAACTGGGTCTATAGCTACAACGTCCTGTACTACGGCATCGAACTGGCCTACGAGGAAGCCGCCGCGCACAGTATCCCGATGATCCCGGCGATGTGGGGCGATGGCTACTTCTACACGGATGGCACTGACATCCCGACCGATCAATACATGGAGCAGATGGCCTGGTGGACCATCGCCTCCGGCGGTCGTGGGATGACCGGCACGTCGAACGACGTCTGGCCGTGGTCTGACGTCTCTCTGACTGACTCCGAGACAGAGAACTGGTACGCAAATACTGCGCCCGCCATCGTGGCCGCGTTCACCGCCCTGCCCCAGTGGTGGCAGCTCATGCCGGACACGAACTCAACTCTGGTCACCAGCGGCCGGGGTACGCACGCAAGCGGCATAGCCACGGGGGACTACTATCCGGGCGGCACTGACGACTATGTAGCAGCGAGCTACGTCCCGGCCGACAGTGGCAGCCCGCTCGCGGTGATCTATTGCGCCAAGGCATTCTCCATCACCATCGACCAGTCGGTGATGGCACCTGGCTACGCTGCCTACTGGGTAGACCCGGCGAGCGGCGCCAAGTCGCCCACAGTCGCCGGCCCGACCTACTCCTCATCGGACCTCGGCAACAACAGCGCCGGCTACCCGGACTGGGTGCTGGTCCTGCAGTCAGCGCCGCCGTCATCGCCGCAAGGGCTGCTGCTAGCCATCGGCATCGCCTGACAGGAGCCACCTTCAACGACACGCTGGGCCTGTGCAACCCGGTCGTCTGTCCGCTCAGCGATTAGTAAGCGCAACCGCCAGTGTCTCTGCTGACGCCCCGGTCACTGTCCGTGACCGCGTTTGGGGTCGCCACCCTTGCCCTCATGGAACGGCTCGTGGGTCGACTTCCGTGAGCACTGTGTGCGCCTGGTGCTTTCCGTGCACGAATGGCGGCGCACCGTCCTGTGTGTATTGCTTCGGATGATGGTCGGCGCTGGTCGACCGGCTGATGCCTGACAGTGTGTCGGCTGACCCTGACACTCCCTTGGCATGAGGGAGTTGAGCGTGGCTGAGCAGCGGTATCAGGCGGCGCTGGCGCGGATCGCCGCGGCAGCACGGTGTGTGAGGTGGCTGGCCGGTGGGGAGTTTCCCGGCAGAGCATGCGCAGCTAGCCCGGTATTGAGGCGGGCGGGCCAGACGGGCGCTGACGTTCTCGCATTGTCCGTGCACAGCGACCGTGCCCGTCCCGGTGCTAGGCCGCTTCAAGCGTTTGATCGTCATCCGCTGGCCGAACCGCTCTCCCTCAGTGGACCCGCGCCAGGAGCGCTACACCCATGGCTCAGGGGTACGCGGGATTACCGCGGTGCACGGCTTTACCGACGGAAACCGGGGCTTCGCGGCAGGTTCTCCTCGCGGACCAGCCGGGGCGGGTGCGCCGACCCGACGGGGCGCCAGACGGGAGGCGCCGAGCGCACGGCATCGCTCGAAGAGTTGGTGAACTCCAGCAACTGCCCCGTGAAGTCGCCGGCCGCGCAGAAGGTCGTGGTCGGGCAGGACAGCGCGGTGATCTCGTTGTCCGGGTCGACGAGCAGCGGCGCCGTCCAGCCGCTGCCGTTCCACGTCGAGACGCTCCCCTCGATCGCGGCGTAACTGGCGAGACTGCTGGCAGCCAGCGCCGCCACGCAGTACGACGAGCTCACGCAGGACATCTGGGTTATCCAGGCGCCCGCGAAGGCGGGTGCCGCGTGCCATGTGGACCCGTTCCAGGTCGCGGTCGCGCCTGCGCCGGTGCCCGCCATGCAGAAGCTGGCGGTTGGGCACGAGAGCACCACGTCCGAGTCGGTGCTCTCGGCAACCGACCCCACCGCCGCCCACGCGGTGCCGTTCCACCGGTAGGCCTTGCCGGTCGAACTGACGGCCATGCAGAAACTCGCCGCGGGACAATCGAGCGCGACCAGGTTCTTCGCGGGGTCCACGCTATAGGCCGGGGTCCACGTCGATCCCTTCCAGAAGTAGACATCGCCGTCGCCGTACGTGGCGCAGAACGTGCTGGTCGCGCAGGTGACCACACCCCATCCTGAGGGCGGCGCGGCCCCGGCGGTCCAGCCCGCGCCCGGTGTCCAGGTGGCGAACTCCCCTGGGGCGTCGATCGTGGCGCAGAAAGAAGAGGACACGCACGTCACCGGGCCGAGGACGGTGTCATCGACGTAACTAGGCCCGTCCCAGCCGCTGCCGTCCCAGGCGAGCTGGTTGCCGGGGAAGTCGCTGCCCAGGCACCAGCTCGCGGAGATACAGCTCAGCGACGTGATATCTCCCTCGTTGAGGTCGAAGTTCCAGTCGCCCCAGTCCTGCGCGGGCGCGCTGGAGTCCATGCCGAGGCCGTACTGGTCGATGGCGGCGCAGTAGGTGGTTGTCGGGCAGGAGAGCGCGAGCTCGTACCCGAAGAAGGTGCCGTAGGTCAGCGCGCTGCCCCACGAGGCCCCGTCCCAGTTGTAGAAGCTGGCCGTGTCCGCGCCCCCGGTCCCTTCGAACTGCGCTGCTTCGCAGTCCGACGTGGACGCGCACGAGATAGTGAACACACCGGAATCGGCCATCTTCTCCGGCGCTCCCGGCGTGCCCGACACGAACGAGAGGACCACTGGATAAGTGTCGGTTGAGTCCCGGCCCGCGATGCGACACCAGGCGACGGCCGGGCAGGAGACAGAACTTGCCTCCGTGATGCCGAGGGCGACCGGCGGTCCCCACGTTCCGCCGTCCCAGACTGCCGCTGACTCCTGACTTACCGCGACGCAGTAGGCGGTGGTCGCGCACGAGATGGCGACAACCGCGTTCAGCCCGTCCGAGTCCGCGAACAGCGTCACTGGCCCGCTCCACGTGCCGGATCGCCAGACGTACGCCTGCCCGGCTTGCGTCCCGGCGACGCAGAACCCGGCCGTCGGGCAGGAGATGGCGGTGAATGCGTCGTTGACGGGCGAAGGGATGACGGTGGACTGGATGAGCTGCCCGCCGTTCCAGATGGCCGTAGAGCCTTCTGTAGCCAGCATGCAGAACGTCATGGTGGCGCACGAGACCAGGTCATATTCGGAGTTGACCTGCATTGGACGATCAACCTGGTAGGGCGAGTAGTCGTTGCCGAGCCCGTCCGGATAGATCCAGATGCCGAAGCTATCAGCGACCATGCACCAGTCAGGCGCGACGCACGACAGACTCGGATACATCTCCGACAGGGACTCGGTACTGACGACCGCGTCGTGCTCCACGGGCGCGGTCCACGTGCTAGACCCTGCGCCCGAGGCGCCGCTGACCTTGACCGGGGCGCTCGCGGCCGACGGGACGCTCGTCCCGCCGGGGCCAGTGGCGGTCACCGTGAACGTGTAGCTGCCGGAGGCCAGCCCGCTGACCGTCAGGCTCCGCGTCGATCCCGCCGCCGGGTAGGACGTCCACCCGGGCTCGCTGGTGACCTCGTACCCCGTGACGGGGCTGGTGCTTGAAGCGGCGGGCGCCGTCCAGGTGACCGTGGCCTTGCCGGAGCCGCCCGCGGTGGCCTTGACCGCCGTCGGCGGGCCGGGCGGCGCGTAGCCGACCTGGATCGAGATGAGCCCGGTCGCACCGGTGCTCAACCCGGCGGCGCGCTGGGCGGCGGTGACCTCGTAAGTGCCGGGGGTCTTCGGCGCGGTGTACAGGCCGCCGCTGGTGATCGTGCCGTTCCCGTTCGGAGCGCTCCACGTCACGGACTGCGCGGCCAGCCCGGTCACATGAGCGTGCAGTTGCAGCGTGCCTCCGGGGACGACGTTCGCCGGATCTGGGGTGATTACGACGGCCTGGTATGGGCCGCTTGCGCGGGCGAGCGTCACCGACTCGTCGGACAGGGTGGCGTGGTAGCTGGCGAAGACGTGGTCGAGCAACTTGAGCTGGTAGTCAAGGTCAAGCTCGTTCTCCGCGCTCAGGGTCCACCATGGGTTGGCCGAGGTGCTGGCGGACAGCTTGGCCAGCCACACGTCGTCCGTCAGGTCCGGGCCGTCGATCCCGTCGACCGTCACGCCCAGGTCCGCCTCCGCCCCGGCGGCGGCGGACAGGCTGCCATACAGCACCGGAGCGGTAAAGCTGGTCGAGCGACTGTAGACGGGCTTGGCCGAGACGCTGGCGTCCTTCGTGGTGACCTGCGCGCCCACTGTGATCGAGGCGCCCGCGCCGGTCGTCAGCCCGGCTGTTACCGAGCCCTGGGCGATGAGTTTGACAGTCAGCGTAGGGATGATGACGACCGGCACGCCCGCCACGTCGAAGACGATCGGAGTGAACTTGATGGTGCCGAGGGTGTAGCTGCCGGAGATGGACACGCTGTCCTGTGCGTCCAGCGACAGGTTGGCAGCGGCCGTGACAGTGCCGGTAAACGAACTGGCGGTGTGGACGCAGCAGGAGATGGATGCCGAGAAGCTGACCGACGGGGTGAGGCTGATGCTGCCATCGACGGCGACCTCGCGGCCGTTGCTCGACTTGTAGAGGTCAGTGTCCAGGCTGAGGGTGATGCTGCCGATCGTCGCGGCAGGCCGTGTCGCAGTCTCAGGTGCCAGCCGCACCCCTGCTCGGGCCGGGGTGAACGACGCGACCTGCTCCTGGGTCAAGGCGGCCGTCCCGCCGAAGCCCCCCGCCTTCAGCGCGTCATCCAGCGACGCGGGCGTCGTGGCCACCGTCGCGGTGAGGCCGCTGACAGCGACGGACGTGACCTTGGCCAGCAACCCGGCAGGGGTCTGCGCGCTAACCCCGGCGACCACGATATCTCCCCCGGCCAAGTCGGTGACCTGCGCGGACGGGCTGGTGAACGTCAGCGTCCCGTTGCTGGCGACGGAGGAGAGGGTTCTGAGCGAGGCGGCGGACAACACCACGGTGTGCGCCGCGGCAGTCGCGCCCGCGGTCGCGGCCGGGGCCGTGGCGGCTGGGCCAGCGCCCTTGCCGTTGCGCGCCGCGACGGTGAACGTGTAGGACTTGCCCGCGGTCAGGCCTTTGGTCACCGTGATGCTCGTGGCCGACGCCCCGGCGGTCAGCCTCACTCTGGCACCGGTAATCACGTACCCGGTGACGGACTCGCCGCCGTCGGAGACCGGGGCACTCCAGCCGACGGTAACGCCGACTGAACCATAAGGGGTAGCGGTCACCCTGGCAGGCGCGGATGGCGTAACGACCGCCGGCCTAGCCGCGGCTGCGGTCGCGGCAGTACTCTTGCCCGCGGCGCTGGCCGCCACGACCGTCACCTTGTACCGGGTCCCGTCCGTCAGCCCGGTTAGCGTCGCCGAAGTCGCGGCAGGGGCAGTGGTGACTGTCGTCGTCTTCGGGCTGGTGGTCAACTCGAAGCCGGTCAGCGGATCGCCTCCGTCGCTGGCGGGCTGCCTCCACGTCACCGTGAGCTGCTCGTACCCGGCGGTCACGTGGACATTACCGGGAGGCTTAGGTGTGGTGGGCGCGGCTGGCGTGACCGAGGCGGAGGCGGCGCTCGCCGGACCCGTCCCGGCCCTGCTCACTGCCCGTACCGTGAAGCGATACACCCTGCCGTTGGTGAGACCGCCAACCTGGAATCTGGTCACTGCTGACGTGCGCACCGTCGCGCCGCCAGGCCGCGCGGTAACGACATAGCCGGTGATCGCGGATCCGCCGGTGGACTTCGGTGCCGTCCAGGACAGCAGCGCGCCCCGGTCGAGCGCGGACGCCGTCGGCTTGCCAGGTGCCCCCGGCTTGGCTGCCGCCGCGACGGTGGGCGCGCCCGGCGACGCCAATGCGATCGCGGGAAACCCGACGATTCCGCCGATCGTTACTGCCGCCGCGATCCCGGTGGCCGCCAGCCCGCGCACGCCAAATCCCAACAAGAACATCCCGCCCCGCTCCCGCCCCTCCGCCACCCTTCCGCTGGGAGCATCGCACAGACAGGCCCTATCCCGGCAGGGATCCGCAGAGGTCCACGACTACCACGACGGAGTACACAGGCGTGCTCGCCGCGCCCCCTCATCCATTTGATGTGCGCCCAGTCCTACTAGGCAACGCCAGCGTTGGCGGCGGATCATCAGCGGCCGGGGAGGCCATCAGGCGCGCGGGGCTCTGCTAATGGTGACGGTTGACCCTGGCCTTGTCCGGCCGTCAAGGACGACTGCGCCGAGGCGATACCCTCCCGGACGCTCGCCGATCTCCGTGCCCGATTGCAAGCCCAACGTTCCAGGCGAGCTGGGCCACAGCGGCTGCGGGGACGCCATGCAGAACCGGCACGCAGCCGAGTGCGGTCGCGAAGTCCGCCAGCGTCCCGCTGACGATCCGCTCCGCCTCCCCGGCGCTGAGTGCATTCCAGTGGTCCGCTTCGCGGATCAGAGATGTGCGGCGCTGATGCGCCTGTGGTCGAAGGTGCCGTCAACGGCCAGGGCGAGGTCATAGTCAATCCAGCCTTCCTGGAACAGATTCGGGACGGCGTCGTAAGCCGAGAGGATTGCCAGGACTGGACCGCCTACCTCGCCGCAGGCGACGCCGACCGAAGAACTTGCTCGATAGCCCGAAGGAGCGAGGTGAACAGGACACCGCTGCCGTGGCGGCTCTGCCAGGTGATGTAGCGGCGGATCATGCTGGCCTGCCCGCAGTGGGTCGCCTGGCCGGTGCTAGGCAATCATGGCCCGCTCGTGTCGATCTCTTCGCGGCGAAGCCCGAGACCGTCGTCTGCGGTTGGTGCGGGCGGACGGTGGGGCGGCGGAGTGAGGTAGGCGGCGAGCCGGGCGACGCGCCCGTCATCGATTGAGGCGCGCAGGACGGCGTCGGCCGCGGCGAGCTGGTCGGTCGTGACCCGGGCCGCCACAGCCCG
>JASHTT010000126.1 GCA_030040415.1 Streptosporangiaceae bacterium
CTGCGCGACCTGCTGCGCGACGACCGCCGCCTGCTCCCCGAGCGCGCCGCGGAGATCACCGACGGAATCCTGCGCGCGCTGGACTACAGCCACCGCAACGGCATCGTGCATCGCGATATCAAGCCCGGCAACGTGATGCTGACAAGGGCCGGCGAGGTCAAGGTGATGGACTTCGGCATCGCCAGGGCGGTGTCCGATTCCCAGCTCACGATGACGCAGACGGCCCAGGTCATCGGGACCGCGCAGTACCTGTCCCCGGAACAGGCACGTGGCGAGCGGGTGGATGCCCGCAGCGACCTGTACTCGGCGGGCTGCGTGTTCTACGAACTGCTCACCGGGCGGCCCCCGTTCACCGGGGACTCCCCGGTGGCCATCGCCTATCAGCACGTCAAGGAAGACCCGGTGCCGCCGTCTCGGGTGGACCCGGAGGTGCCTGCCTGGGCCGACGCCATCGTGCTGAAGGCCATGGCCAAGGACCCGGCCATGCGCTACCAGTCTGCCGGGGAGATGCGCAACGACATCCAGCGCGCGCTGGCAGGGGCGCCGGTCGCCGCGCCGATGCGGACCGAGATGTACGGCGCCGGCACCCGCCGGATGGCGGGCGCGCCGACCCAGATGGCCGGCCGGACGAGCGCCATACCGCCGTACGCGTACGGCCCACCAGACGAGACGGGAGACGGCATGCCGCCGCGCCGGCGGCGGGCATGGCCGTGGGTCACGCTCGCCGTCGTGGTCATCGTGCTGGTGGCCGCGATCGTGCTGCTGAAGTACGCAGCGGGCAGCACCGGCGGGGTGGCGGTGCCGAACCTGGTCAGAGAGCAGCTCAGCGTGGCCAAGGCGAAGATCGTCAGCGACGGATTCAAGGTCGGCACGCTCACGCCGCGGAGTTCGACCTCGATCACGAAGGGCGACGTCATCAGCCAGTCGCCGCAATTCGGCGGGAACGCGGCTAAGGGCTCGGCGATCAACCTCGTCTACTCAAGCGGCAAGCCCGCGGCGGCCAAGGTCAGCGTGCCGAGCGTCATCGGCGACGGCACCGCCAAGGCCGAGGCGGCGATCACCGCCGCCGGCTTGGTGCCGCGAATAGACCACCTGCCGGCGGCAGACGGGACGGCGAACACCGTGGTCGGCCAGTCGCCGCAAGCGGGCACGATGGTGCCAAAGGGCAGTTCCGTCACCATCAAGGTGCCCAGCGCTCTGACCATGCCCGACGTGCTCGGTCAGACTGTGGGCGCGGCCACTGGCACGCTGTCCGCGTCGCCATACAACTATGTCGTGACGCCGGTCTACGGTCCGGCGCCCGCCGGCAGCCCGTATACGCCGGGCACGGTGTACGCCACGAGCCCCAAGCCAGGCGCGCTGACACCGGCAGGTTCGTCGATCACCCTCTACGTGGTGCAGACGACGAGCCCGTCTCCGACACCTTCGCAATCCTCGTCACCCTCGCCATCCCCGTCACCCAGTTCCTCGGGACCGGCCCTGACCAGCGGCGGCCAGGCCGCCACGAAGCCAGCCAGCGGTGGTTCGGGGTGAAGGCTGCCGAGCGCTAGGGAACGCGCCACCGCCCCGGACCAACTACGCTTACGGCGACGGTAGCGAGCAAGTTTGATCAGGAGATGACCGTGCCAAAGTCCCGAGTTCGACCCAAGGCCGTCTACACGCCGCCGCCTCGGTCATCCAAGGCCAAGGTCAGTCCGCCCTGGCTGGTGCCGACCATGCTCGGTTCGCTGATCATCGGCCTTGCCTGGATCGTGCTCTACTACGTCAGCAGCGAGAAACTGCCGATCAGCGCGTTGAGCGGGTGGAACCTGGTCGTCGGGTTCGCGTTCCTGGTCTGCGGCGTCGTGCTGGCGACCAGGTGGCATTAGCCGGCCGACGTCCCGAAGGCCCCCTGCACGTAACGCGGCCTAGAGCAGGTTCCCGTTGTAGAAGCCGTAGGTGCCGAGCAGCTGATGGTTCCTGACCAGCACCGCGAGCACGATCACCGCGAGCATCGCGACCGTGGCCGCCACCTGGAGCAGCGTCCGGTTCTTCCGCGGCGCATAGGCAAAGGCAGCGGTCAGCAGCCCGCCAGCGATGAGCCCGCCCACGTGCGCCTGCCAGGCGATGACGTCACGGGCGACAAAGCTGATCGCGAGGTTCAGCACTATGACCAGCACTACCTGCCGCGAGTCGACGCCTAGCCGCCTGGACACCACGAACCAGGCTCCGAACAGGCCGAAAATTGCCCCGGACGCACCGAGTGCAGGCTGGTTGGGCTGCGCCAGGAGGTAGTAAAGGGCCGATCCGCCAAGGCCGCTGACCAGGTAGATCGTCAGGTAGCGGGCAGGGCCGAACACCCGTTCCATGGCCGGCCCGACTATCAGCAGCGCCCACATGTTGAAGGCGATGTCGAGGATCCCCAGCGGCCCCGAACCGGGCAGGAACGCGCAAGTGATCATCCGGTACCACTGGCCGGCCGCGACGCCGATTAGCGGCCCGCCGCGATAGGCGACAGCTCCGCCGAGCATGGACCAGTCGTTGGCCAGGTTCGGGTAGCCCAGCTGAACCAGGTACAGCAGGATGTTGAGGCCGATGAGAACCCAGGTGACCCGGGCCTTCGACGTGACCGCGCCGCCGAACCTGCCCGTCGCCTGCCGGACGCCCTGGTTGCCCTGCCGGACGCAGTCCACGCACTGATGGCCGACGGCCGCTGGCCGCAGGCAGTCCGGGCAGGCAGGGCGCCCGCAGCGCACACAGGACACATAGGTCTGCCGTCCCGGGTGCCGATAGCACGTGGGCGGGTTTTGCACCACGTGGCCCTCGGTGTACTGGCCCTGATCTGGGGGGTTAGCCATGGTGGAGAAAGCCGCCTACTCGTCCTCGTCCCGGTGGATCTCGACGGACTCGAGCACGACATCCTGCACCGGCCGGTCACTCCGCCCCGTCTTGACCCGGCTGATCGCCTCGACAATGTCGCTGCCGCTGATGACCTCGCCGAAGATCGTGTGCTTGTTGTTGAGCCACGGTGTCGGGACCGTAGTGATGAAGAACTGCGAGCCGTTGGTCCCTGGCCCGGAGTTTGCCATGGCAAGCAGGAACGGCCGGTTGAAGGACAGATCCGGGTGGAACTCGTCGCCGAACTTGTAGCCTGGCCCGCCCGTTCCGGTGCCCAGCGGGTCGCCGCCCTGGATCATGAAGTCGGGAATGACCCGATGGAAGATTGTCCCGTCGTAGAGCTTGGTCTGCCCGGTCTTGCGGGTGGCTGGGTCGGTCCACTCCCGCGTTCCCTCAGCTAGCTCGACGAAGTTCCGAACCGTCTTCGGCGCGTGATCAGGGAAAAGTCGCACGATGACGTCGCCCTGGTTAGTCCGCAGCGTCGCGGTCATTGAATTGGTCATACCTGAAATCCTGCCACGCCCGGCGGATGCTCAGGCCACCGCGCGCGTAGTCGGGCGCGGTGGCCTCACCGGACTAGTTCGTCCAACTCGATCCGAGCAGCCCAGTGATTGACCCAACCCCGGCAGGGAAGGTGTCCGGGACGGGACGAATCACGGGAGGCACAAGTGTCCGTTTTGACCAAGAAGAGGACCGACGAGGCTACCGGGATCCGCGGCTACGCGTCGCAGGCTGCCAGCCAGATCGCGCCGCTCGCCCGGAATGCCGTTCCGGTCGCACAGCAAGCCGTCCCGCTCGCCAAGCAGGGCGCGGACACCGTGGTCGCCCGCGCGACGCCGCTGGTGAACGCCGCCAGGTCATGGGCCGCGCCGCAACTCGAGCAGTCCGCGCACGCTATCAGCGAGACGATCGCGCCCATGGTCGCTGAGGCGCTGATCGCGACCGCACGCAAGATCGACCTGCCTGAGCAGAAGCCCAGGCGCGGTCCTCGCGTCCTCGTCACGTCCGGTGTGCTAGCGCTCGTTGCCAGCGCGGCAGCCGCGACGATGGCGATACGGCGCCGCAGCGGCATGCCCGGGTACTCCTC
>JASHTT010000127.1 GCA_030040415.1 Streptosporangiaceae bacterium
TCAGGCCGATGTACAGCAGGTCTTGCATGGCGCTCCTCCAAGCGGACTCCTAGACGATGCGGAGCATCGCTTCAGTTAAGGGCGCTAAGGCGGCGCTAAGACGGGTCCATGCGAGACCCATGCAGGCGGGCTCAGATTCCTAACGGAACCCATGCGCAGCGCAGCGCGAGAGCGGCGAGGCACCTTGGGGCCTGCTAGCCCGGCTATGCGATCCCGGTCAATCTCCCCAAACGGTATATTTCGTCAGACCCGGTACACGGGATACGTGTATTTCGTCAGGCCCTGCACATGGGATACGTAGCGGCGCACGCCCAGGGCGCCGTCAAGTGCCGCTCAAGCGGCTAACTTTGATCTTCATCAGGTCATGGGTGTGCGCTTGCTGGGGTTATGGCACCACTAAACGCACACCCACGAGTAGAATTATCTGCGCTAAACAGGATAATTCGTGTATTTCGTTGCGGTTAAACGCGCGCAAGGGCGCGGCGGAGTCGCGGGCGCCGATGCAATGGCCTCATCCGCGCCGTCTGACGACGCGAAGCGTCACCCGCGCCGTCTGGAGAGGCGAAGCGTCACCCGCGCCCGTCTGTCGGTCCGACCCTGGTTAGCCCTGGAGATCCGCGAGGATCTCGGTGAACCGGTCGAGGGCGGCGGCGATCCAGGGCAGCCGCACCGGGTCGGCGGCGGCCAGCGCCTGCTCGCGCTGCTCGTCGGTATCGCCGTAGAGCAGTCCGGTGGCCAGCCGCAGCCGCAGCGAAGTCTCGTCCTCGCCGAACGCGCTGCCCGGCAGCGTGGCTGCGCCGTACCGGTCGAGCAGCAGCCCAGCCAGGCCCGACCCGGTGCACACGCCGAAGCGCTGCCACAGCGTCTCGCGCCAGGGTGCGAGATCTGGGTAGAGATAGAACGCCGCCTGCGGCGCGGACAGCTCCAGTCCGGCCGCGGCGCAGATGCGCGCGACAGCCAGGCTCACCGCCGCGTGCAGCGACCGGCTCCGATCGACTCGCTCGGCAAGCTCGTCGGGTTCGGCGAATGCCACAGCCGCTGCCTGCTGCACCGGACCGGCGGGAGCGGACCAGATCTCGCTCGCGATGCCGAGCAGCTTGTCGCGCAGCACGTGTCCGGCCGCGCCGTCTGGCATCCTGGCGACGCCAATCCGCCAACCGCCGACCGACAGTGTCTTGCTGAGCGCGGTGCTGACGATCGTCCGCTCGGGCGCGACGGCGGCGGGGCTGAGGAACGCCGCGCCGGGGTCGTGCACCAGGTCGCGGTAGATCTCGTCACTGATGATGATCAGGTCGTGCCGCTCCGCGACCTCGCACACATCGCGGACAGCGCGGGGGCTCGCGAGCCGCCCCGTCGGGTTGTCCGGCAAGGTCACCAGGACAGCGCCGATGCGGCGGCCACCGGCCGCGTGGTTGGCGGTCACCACCCGGTCAAGCTCTGCGGGGTCGCAGACGCCGCCCTGGCCGGCCGCGGCGGCCACGAAGTGCGGAGTGGCACCGATCAGCCGCGCCTGCGCCGCGTAGCTCACCCAGCTTGGCCGCGGCACAGCAATGTCCGCGCCGATCGCCAGCAGCATGGCGAACAGCAGCGACTTGCTACCGGGACCGGCGACGACGCGGTCCGGATCGGTAGGCAGGCAGCGCCTGCTCCAGTAGCCGGCCGCCGCCGTGCGCAGCGCCAGCGTGCCGGCGACCGGCCCGTAGCTACCCTGTGCTGCCGCGTCCGCGAGTTCGGCGGTCAGCGCGGGATGGACGGGAAGTCCGGACTCGCCGAACGCCAGCGGCAGCACCGGCTCGCCGCGCAGCCGCCGCGCCGCAATCACCTCGTTGGCCGCGAGCGTCGCGGACACCGGGACGTGGCCGTTGCCTTCGTAAGACCGGGAGTGTTCGGCGAGGGCAGCCGTGCCGGCCGGGGGCATCGCGGAACTCCTTGCTGCGGGGCAAGTCCTCTTCACGGTTAAGCCAGCGGCTGCAGTGCTTCTGGTACGCACACCTCCGCTGGCTCTGACCAGCATCGCTTGTGCCAACCATAAGTGCAAGCGAGGATTCCTGTCGCAGAGCATAAGACAGGCTTACGCTAAGAAGCATGTTGGACGTGCACCGGCTGCGGATGCTGCTCGAATTTGCCGAGCGCGGCACGATCGCCGCCACTGCGGCGGCGCTCGGCTACACACCGTCCGCTGTGTCGCAGCAACTGGCGGCGCTGGAGCGGGAGGCAGGCGTGCCACTGCTCGACCGGACGCCGCGAACCGCCCAGTTGACCGACGCAGGACGGCGGCTCGCATCGCACGCGGCCGAGATCCTGGCGATGGTGGAGGCGGCTGAGGCGGACCTCGCGGCACCCGAACCAGCCGGCCGCGTCGCCATCACCGCGTTTCCCACAGCGGCCGTGGCCTTCGCGCCCGCGCTGACCCGTGCCGTGCGCGCGCATCCGGGCCTCCGCCTGCTGCTGCGCCAGACCTATGGCCGGGAAGTGCTTCAGCTGATCAGGGCTGGACAGGTAGACGTGGCGATCTTGGACGACTGGACGGGTCGGATGGCTGGCTGGCAGCAGCCGGCGCTTCGGTTCTACCCGCTGGTGACAGATCCGCTCGTGCTTGTCGTTCCGCGTCGTCACTGGGCCAGCGACCCCGCCGAGCCCGTCGAACTGCTCAGGCTGCGGGACGAGCCGTGGCTGGCGCCGCCGGTCGGCGAGGCGTCGCGGCGAGCCGTCGACCAGGTGCTGGCCGCGGCCGGCGGGGTAGCGACCGCGCCGTCAGAATTCGAGGGGCTGGCGACGATCCTGAGCCTGGTCGCGCGCGGTATCGGGATCGCGATCCTGCCCCGGCTGACGCTGGCCGGCGGGGACAGCCGAGTCGCGGTCAGGGACCTGCCCGGGACTAGCCCGGCCAGGAGCCTGTACGCGGTAGCGAGGGCGTCCTCAACCGGCCGTCCGGCTGTCGCGGTCATCATCGAGGCTCTGACGGCCGCCGCTCGCGGCCTGGCCGTCGCGGCTCATTAGCCCGAGCCAGTGCCCGGGGTCAGGCGTCCCGCTCGATCGGGCACGTCATGCACCGCGGCCCGCCACGGCCGCGGCCAAGCTCGCCGCCGCGGATCGCGATAACTTCGATCCCGTTGTCGCGCAGGTAGGTGTTGGTAGTCACGTTCCTTTCGTAGGCGACCACCCTGCCGGGCGCCAGCGCGAGCACGTTGCACCCGTCGTCCCACTGCTCGCGCTTGGCGGAGTGCACGTCCTGGGTGGCAGTCAGCACCGTTATCTTGGGCAGGCCGAGCGCCGCCGCCATGGCATCGTGCATCTGCTCGGGCAGGTGCTCGGTGACCTTCAGGTCGTTCGGGCCGCTGCCCGGCTCGACCGTGTAGGCGGGCAGCATGCCCATGCCCGCGTACTTCACGAACACTCCGTAGTCGGCCATCGTCAGGACCGTGTCCAGGTGCATGAACGCGCGCGCCTTCGGCATGTCCACGGCCAGCACGCAGGACGCCTCGCCGGTCGAGAACAGCCGGTGCGCGAGCATCTCGACCGACTGCGGCTGGGTTCGCTCGCTCATCCCGATCATGACGGCACCGTTGCCGAGCACGAGGACGTCGCCGCCTTCCAGCGAGGCTGGGCCGCTGTCCGCGCCGTGGTACCAGACCTCGTGGGCACCGCCGGCGAACATGGGGTGCCACCGGTAGATGGCCTCGTCGTAGACGGTCTCCCTCATCCTGGCCCGCTTGTGCATGGCGTTCACCGACACGCCGCGGTAGATCCAGCAAGAGGTGTCCCGCTGGTACAGCAGGTTGGGCAGCGGTGCGAGCACGAAGCCGTCAGGGTCGAGCGACCGAAAGGCGATGCTGTGCGGTTCCTCGTCGAGGTCGGCGTACTCGCGCCTTGTTATCCCGCCGATAAGGAACGACGTCAGCACGGCCGGCTCCAGTCCGCCAAAGACGCGGCGCAGCGTGTCGACGGCGAGCGGTCCGTGCAGGCGGTGGTCGAATACCCGGTCGAGCACGTAGTTCCTGGCGTCGCCGATCGCCAGCGTCTGCGCGAGCAGGTCGGCGAAGTAGTGCACGGTGACACCGTCGGCGCGCAGCGCTGCGGCGAACTCGTCGTGCTCGGCCTGTGCCTCGGCCACCCACAGAACGTCGTCGAACAGCAGGTCCGCCGCGTTCTCCGGGGTAAGCCGCTTTAGTTCGAGGCCGGGCCGGTGCAGCACGACCTGGTGCAGTCGGCCGACCTCTGAGTCGACGTGAAACATAATCCCCCAGTGTGCCCTTTCGCCTTGTGACTTTGCCCGGCAGTACCGGACCGGCGGTTCAGCGGGGGCCCGGTTATGCTGCGCCCGTGGAACTTGATCTTTCCCAATCTGCCGCCGAGCTCACCGCGCATCTCGTGGACGTTGAGTCGGTCAGCGGGGACGAGCGGGCGCTAGCTGACGCGATAGCCGCCGCACTGGCCGGCCTGTCGCACCTGTCTGTGCACCGGGACGGCAACGCGATCGTCGCACGCACCTCGTTCCGCCGAGCCGAGCGGGTCGTGCTCGCCGGGCACATCGACACGGTTCCGGTGGCTGGCAACCTGCCGTCTGTGCTGGATGGCGACATGCTGTACGGCTGCGGCAGCTGCGACATGAAGTCCGGGGTCGCGGTCCAGCTCCGGCTTGCCGCACAACTGACCGACGCGGCGCGGGACGTCAGCTACGTGTTCTATGACTGCGAGGAGGTCGAGGCCGAGCGGAACGGCTTGCTCCGGCTGTCCAGGAACAGCCCGGACCTGCTGGCCGGCGACTTTGCCGTGCTGCTCGAGCCCACTGACGCCGTCGTCGAGGGTGGCTGCCAGGGCACGCTGCGGGCCGACGTGGTAGCGCGCGGCAAGCGTGCGCACAGCGCGCGATCATGGCTCGGCAATAACGCGATCCATAACGCGGGCGGCATCCTGGACGTGCTGCGCGCGTACCGGGCGCGCGAGCCGGTGGTAGACGGCCTCGGCTTTCACGAGGGCCTCAACGCCGTGGGGATCAGCGGCGGGGTGGCCGGGAACGTGATACCCGACGAGTGCACGGTGAACGTGAACTTCCGGTTCGCTCCGGACCTCTCGCCAGAGCAAGCGGCGCAGCACGTCCGGGAGCTGTTCGCCGACTGGGAGGTCAGGATCACCGACGTGGCCGGCGGTGCCCGCCCTGGCCTGGACCGGGCGTCGGCCGCGTCGTTCCTGTCCGCCGTGGGCGGGCCGGCCAGGGCCAAGCTCGGCTGGACGGACGTAGCCAGGTTCGCCGAGCTCGGCATCCCGGCGGTGAACTACGGACCAGGCGACCCGCAACTCGCGCACACCGCCAACGAGCACGTCCCCGTTGCCCAGGTCGGGCACTGCGAGGCGACGATGCTCGGCTGGCTGACCAGCGCGTGAGCTAGCCGGGGGCCGCTCTCGCTACGCGGGCGGAGCAGCCGCCAGCGTGATCGTCTGGCTCATCGCTTGGTCCGTTGGCGTCACCCAACTCAGCTTCACCGACGTGCCGCTGCGGATGGCCTGCAAGATGTCCATCAGCGATGCGGGCGACGACACCGGCTTGGTGTTCACCTTGGTGATGACGTCCCCGGGAATGAGGCCCGCCTGGCTCGCCGGGGTGGCGCAGAGCGCGCCGAGCACCAGGGTGCCGGAACTGACCGGGGCAATCTTGGCTGGCAGGTTCTGCTGGCCGTTGTAGTTCAGGCACTGGTTCGACGCATTCCCGATCGGGATCCCCTGCGCCTGCATGGCCTGCCGCTGATCCCGCAGCTGAACAGCGGGACTGGTCTGCGTGCTCTGCGTCCCGTTCGGCCCGCTCGGCACCAGCACACCGACGAATCCAGACGAGCCGATGTGCACGGCCGAGCTCGCCTGGCCGCCGATGATCTTCCTGGCAATGGCTATCGCCGAGTTGATCGGGATCGCGAAGCCCAGGTTCTGCTGGCCGTTGGCACTGCTGTTCGTGCTCGCCGCCGTGTCCATGCCGATGACCTGGCCGTTCGTATCGACCAGCGGCCCGCCTGAGTCGCCCGGCACGATGTGCGCGTCGGTCTGCAGCATCCCGGTCAGGTGCTCGGGTGCGATGCCACTGCCCTCGTCGCTCGCGGTGATCGACTGGTCAAGGCCGGTGATCGTGCCGGTGACGGTGGCGATGCTGCCCGTGCCGCCTGCATTGCCCATGGCCACGACGGACTGGCCGAGCTTCACCTTCGTTGAGTCGCCGAGCGAGACGGTCTTGAGCCCTGAGGCGCCCTCCAGCTGGATAACTGCTATGTCCGAGTTCTTGTCATAGCCGAGCCACCGCGCTATGTACCTCTTGCCCGTCGAGGTCGTCGCGGTGAGGCCCGTCGTCTGGTCGATGACGTGGTTGTTGGTGAGCACCAGGCCGGAACTGCTGATGACCATGCCGGTCGCGGCCGCTGCGTCGTCGTCGTACCTCAGGTTGCTGTTGATGATCACCAGACCGGGCTTGACCGAACTCACGATGTTGTGCAGCGCAGCGCTGCTGATCTTTGCCCCGGTACCGCCGTTTCCGCCGATGCCGCTACCGCCGAACGGGAACGGGACACCGCTCGACCCGCCCGACGGCGCACCGGAACTCGCCGCCGGCGACGAGTTGGAGTTGGTCAGCGCGACAACGAGGGCGCCAGCGCCGGCCGCCACTGCCGCGACGGCGATATAGGTGATCGCGGTCGTCAGCGGGCCGCGCCTTGGCGGCCGCGGGCCGTACCCGGGGGGGCGGCCGTAACCGCCTGGCGGTGGCCCGAAGCCGCCGCCGGGCTGGTAGCCGTAGCCTTGCTGGCCGTAGCCGGGCTGGCCATAGCCTTGCTGGGCGTAGTCGGGCTGGCCGTATCCGGGTGCGCTGGCGCCGGGCTGTCCGGGCTGGCCGTAGCCCGGCTGGCCGAAAGCGGGCGGCGGGAAGCCTGGCTGCCCCAAAGCAGGATCGGTGGCCGGCTCGTCGGATGTTGGCTCATCCGGTCCGGGCTGACTTAGCGCCGATTGGCTGAGTGCCGGCTGGTCCGGGGCGGGCGGGCTTTCGACGGGCTGATCGCCGAACAGGCTAGCTAGACCACCGGGCTCGGCTGCGCCAGAAGGATCCTGCTCCTCGGCCGGCACCGCCTGCCAGTTCTCGGCAGGGCTACCAGCCGCTGGCGCGCCTTCGTCCCGCGGTCCGTCGATCTGCTGGCCTTCGCCGCGCTGCTCGTCCTGCATCTACCTCACCTTTTGCCCAGTGCCTGCCAGCTTGAGTCCGGTCGGCGGCGCCTTTGCCGGCCGTGGTGCCCCGTGGTGCAGACATCAAGCCTAGTAAGCACTACGGACCTGGACGTTAGCTGAACGGCCACTGCGTCTCACCTATGGCGTCGCTCAGAGGACCTCGATCAAGACGATATATCTTGTCATGCAGCAGCAGAAGATATATCTTGAGGCTGCAAGCCAACCGCCGCATGCAGGAGTGACGATGCCGGCACCAACTAGCACGTATCAAGCCAATCTAAGCCGTCGCGAGGAGATGGCCGTCTCCGGTGCCGCGCTGTCAGACGCGCCGTGGAAGCTGGCCGCTGGAGCAGGAGTCGTCGCCACCCTGGCGGACATGCTCGTGCACCTCACATTCTTCCACTTCGAACTCTTCACGCCGCTCTCGTGGGGCGCCGTCGCGTTCTTCGCGGTGGCAGGCGCCGGGGCGCTGGTCAGGTCCAGGCGCAGCCGCGCGCTGCGCTGGGCCCGCAGCAGGCCGTGGCGCTTCGCCGCCGGGCCCGGGATCGCCTGCGCGATCGTCGTGTTCGTGCTGACCGTCATACACGGCAGCGGCATGCTCGGGAGCGCGTACACAGCGCTCTGGCACGGCGCCGTCGCCTACGGCCTGACCGGCGCGGTCGGCACCGTGGTCCGCCCCCGCCGCGAAGAGCTCAACGCCTGAACCCACCCGGTGCGGCCAGTCACCGGCCCGGCTGCTCGTCGGCCCGGTTGACTGGCCGCACTCTTATGATCTTCGGCCCGAATAGGTACCCGTGGCGAGGACTGTGTCCGGTGGTTGCTGTCAGAGGACCG